>NZ_QTPW01000018.1:0-139783 GCF_003857965.1 Burkholderia sp. Bp9031 | reverse complement strand
GACAGGTTCGCGTCGTCGAGCACGAGCAGTTCGCCCTGCGTCTTGTTGAAGCCGCGGTTCACGTGCTCGACGCGCAGAATTTCTTCGCCGAGGCGCGGCGGCTGCGGCGGCTGGGACGTCTTGACGGGGGCGTTGATAACGGTCGAATTTTGCATCGCGCTTACTCTCAATCGAGACGGAGCCGGGATTCCGCATAGGCGTACATCGGACGCCACAGCAGACGGTTGAACAAGGTAACGAACAGGGACATCACGGCGATGCCCAGGATGATCTTCGGGAAGTCGCCGGCGGCAGTCGTTTGCGCGATATACGAGCCAAGGCCATGCGCGACGACCCTGGTATCGCCCCACTGCACGAACTCGGACACGATGCTCGCGTTCCACGCGCCGCCCGACGCGGTGATCGCGCCGGTCACGTAGTACGGGAAAATGCCGGGCAGGATCGCCTGGCGCCACCATTGCCAGCCGCGAATGCGGAAATTCTTCGTCGCCTCCTTGTAGTCGTTCGGATAGGACATCGCGCCGGCGATCACGTTGAACAGGATGTACCACTGCGTGCCGAGCACGATCAGCGGCGACAGCCAGATATCGGCGTTCAGATGGAAGTGGACGATCACGATCACGAACACCGGGAACAGCAGGTTGGCCGGGAACGCGGCGAGGAACTGCGCGAGCGGCTGGATCTTCTCGGCGAGCTTCGGGCGCAGCCCGATCAGCACGCCGAGCGGCACCCAGACCACCGACGCGATCGCGATCAGCACCAGCACGCGCAGCAGCGTGATCAGCCCGAGCATCAGCACGTGACCGACCTCGCCGATCGTCACGCCGGTCGCGACGAAGCTGACGACGCGCCATGCGACGTACACGGTCAGCAGGACCACGAACGCGCCCCACACGACGTCGCCGACGCGCGACGAACGACCGTTCGACGCGACGCGTGCGCCGACACCCTTGAACGACGGCACGCGCAACGGAATCCGCGCGGCCTGCGACAGCAGCCAGCCGGCCGGCACCAGCAGCTGGTGGATCAGGTGCGTGCGGCGCATCATGTCGAGCAGCCAGGATTGCGGCGCATCGCCCGATGCGGTGTTCTCCATCCGGAACTTGTCGGCCCATGCGACGAGTGGACGGAACAGGAACTGATCGTACGCGAGGATCACGACCGACATCGCGACGATCACCCAGCCCACCGCGCCGAGGTTCTTGTTCGAGATCGCCTGCGCGAGATACGCGCCGATGCCCGGCAACGTGATGGTCTGGTTGCCGACGGTGATGGCCTCCGATGCGACGACGAAGAACCAGCCGCCCGACATCGACATCATCATGTTCCAGATCAGCCCGGGCATCGAGAACGGCACCTCGAGCTTCCAGAAGCGCTGCCACGGCGTCAGGTGAAAGCCGCGCGACACTTCGCTCAGGTCGCGCGGCACCGTGCGCAGCGACTGGTAGAAGCTGAACGTCATGTTCCACGCCTGGCTCGTGAAGATCGCGAAGATCGCGGCCAGCTCGGCGCCGAGCACGCGGCCCGGGAACAGCGCGAGGAAGAACGTGACCGTAAACGAGATATAGCCGAGCACCGGCACCGACTGCAGGATGTCGAGGATCGGGATCAGCACCATGCCGGCGCGGCGGCTTTTCGCAGCGAGCGTGCCGTAGACCAGCGTGAACGCGAGCGACGCGACCATCGCGGCGAGCATCCGCAACGTCGTGCGCAGCGCGTATTCGGGCAGGTTCGACGGATCGAGCGAGATCTTCTGCGTCTGCAGGGTCGCGATCGGCGCCATCGTTTGATGGAAGCCGACGATCGCCATCGCGAGTATGCCGATGATCAGCGGAAACGCAACCGCGTCCCAGCGATTGGGGAGCACACGCCACGCGGACGCGTTGGCGGTGCGATTCGGATCGAAGAAACTGATATCCATCGGTAGCGTGTTGGTCGAATTGAAAATCGATGGGAGCGGCAAAGCGCCGCGTCAGCGAGTACGGATCGGAACAGGTTCCCGGGAGTCGGGCGAACGATCGCCGGCAGTCGGAAAAGGCGGCGTGAGGCTGATGGTGTGTGTGCGATGACTGGCCGCACCGCGGGTTTCCGTTGCCGCGAGATTCGGCATGAGGGGCTCCGGAGAATTGATTCGGTGTCGCAGGCTATCGGGCGGGCATGACGCAAATGTGTCGTGTCACTTACAGGACATTGACAGGCCATCCGCCGGCGCTCCGTCATCACGCCGCAAACGGCGGGCAGCCGAATTCCGCCTCGCAACACGCGGGAATAAATCCGTCGCGGCACCGGTATGGCATGCGAAGGCGCCGGCTTATTCCAGGACGATCCGGCCGTCCGGTTCCGTCATACGATTGCGAGGCTCACATGTCTTCATCGACTCCTACCCGCCCGTCGCGCCGCAAGGCCCTGCAATGCATGGCCTTCGGCGGCCTCGGCACGTTGTTTACGCTGTCGGGCGGCATCGTGACGCCGTTCGATCTCGCGCTCGCGCAAAGCGGCGCCACCCTCCCCGCGAATACGGGCCGGCCGCTGTTCGTGCAGATCAGCGACACGCACATCGGCTTCAACAAGGACGCGAATCCCGACGTCGCGGCCACGCTGCGGCAGACCATCGACCTCGTCAACGGGATGTCCGCCGCGCCCGCGCTCGCGATCCATACCGGCGACATCACGCACCTGTCCAAAGCGGAGGAATTCGACCATGCGTCGCAGTTGCTGTCCGCGCTGCGCGTGCCCGAGCTGCACACGGTGCCCGGCGAACACGACGTGACGGACGGTTCGGGCGCCGAATACTTCAGCCGGTTCGGCAAGGCGTCGGACAACCGCGGCTATTACAGCTTCGATCACGCGGGCGTGCACTTCGTCGCGCTCGTCAACGTGATGCACTTCAAGCCGAACGGGCTCGGCAGCTTCGGCGACGACCAGCTCGCCTGGCTCGCGCAGGACCTGAAGGGGCAATCGTCGAGCACGCCGATCGTCGTGTTCTCGCACATGCCGATGTGGACCATCTACGAGCCGTGGGGCTGGGGCACCGGCGACGCACCGCAGACGATGGCACTGCTGCGCCGCTTCGGCTCGGTCACCGTGCTGAACGGGCACATCCACCAGATCGTGTCGAAGGTCGAGGGCAACGTGACGTTCCATACCGCGCGCTCCACCGCGTTCCCGCAGCCGACCGCCGGCAACGGCCCCGGCCCGGTGCCACTCACGGTGCCGCACGACCGGCTGCCCGCGATGCTCGGCGTGACGACCGTCGACTTCGCGGGCCATCCCGTCGCCGCGTCGCTGCACGACACGACGCTCGCCTGATCGCCCGATTCCCCGATCCAGATACGCAAGGAAACCGACATGACCTTCCTCAAGCCCTCGATGCTGCCGGCCGCGCTGATCCTGTGCGCGGCCGCCGCGGGCACGCCGCTCGCCGCGTTCGCGCAAACCCCGGCCGGCCCGCTCGTGACGATCCGCAATTTCATGTTTTCGCCGATGTCGACGACGATCAAGGCGGGCACGACGATCACCTGGAAGAACCTCGACGCGGAACCGCATACCATCGTCAACGACGCGGGCATCTTCCACTCGAAGGCGCTCGACCAGGACGAGACCTACTCGTTCCGCTTCGACAAGCCGGGCGTGTACAAGGTGTTCTGCGGGATTCATCCGTATATGAAGGAGACCATCACCGTCGAATGACGCGCCGCGCCGCAGGCCGCACGCCGAGCCGGCGCCGCGGAGTGAAGCGCGCCGATCGCCTACACTGGTTCCAACCGGCCGGAACCCGCCGGCCGTCACCGACCACGAGGAAAGCGATGACGGCAAGTCAACCCGCACATCCGAAACTGCCGGGCCAGGTGGTGCTCGTCCTCCAGGGCGGCGGCGCACTGGGCGCATACCAGCTCGGCGTATTCGAGGCGATGGACGCGGCGGGCATCCAGCCCGACTGGGTCATCGGCACGTCGATCGGCGCGATCAACGCGGCGCTGATCGCCGGCAACGCGCCCGGCCGCCGCGCGCAACGGATGGCCGAATTCTGGCGCCATGTGACCGAACGGCCCGCCTTCGACGTGCCGGGCTTCCCGACCGGCTGGGACAAGATCGGCGCCGAGCTCGCGGTCATCGGCGCCGGCATCCCGGGATTCTTCCGGCCGAATCCCGCCGCGTGGCTCGGGCCGCTCGCGCGCGTCGGCGTCGAGCACGCGTCGTACTACGTGGTCGAGCCGCTGCGCGACACGCTCGCGTCGCTGATCGACCTCGACCTGCTGAACGCGCGCCGGCCGCGGCTCACCGTCGGTGCGGTCAACGCGTGTACCGGCACGATGCGCTATTTCGATTCGCGCGACCGGCCGCTCGGCCTCGACCACGTGATGAGCTCGGGCGCGCTGCCGCCCGCGTTCCCGGCCGTGCGGATCGACGGCGCGCCCTACTGGGACGGCGGCATCTATTCGAATACGCCGGTCGAGGTCGTGCTGGACGACGCGCCGCGCCGCAGCTCGATCATCTTCTCGGTGCAGATGTGGAATCCGGTCGGACCCGAGCCGCAGAGCATCTGGCAGGTGTCGGAGCGGCAGAAGGACATCCAGTACGCGAGCCGCACGGACAGCAACATCGCGCGGCAACAGCAGATTCACCGGCTGCGCCACGTGATCCGGGAACTGGTCACGCGGCTGCCGGAGGCGGAACGCACGTCGGCCGACGTGCAGGCGCTCGCCGCGTGGGGCTGCCAGACCACGATGCGCGTGATCAAGCTCGCGGCGCCGCGGCTCGACGGCGACGATCAGTGGAAGGACATCGATTTCACGCCGGACGGCATCGCGGCGCGCCGCCAGGCCGGGTTCGACGCGGCGATGCAGGCGATCGCCGCGCGGCCGTGGGATCTGCCGATGGACCCGACGGAGGGGCTCAGCGTCTGGAGCCCGGAAGAGAACAGGATCGGCGAGCGGCACAACTGATGCCGCCGGGGGAACGCCTGCGCGCGCATCGTCCTGCCGCGGACCTGACTTACAGCGCGCGCACGATACCACCGTCGACGCGAATGTTCTGCCCGGTGATGTAGCCCGCGCCGTCCGACAGCAGGAACCGCACGGTCTGCGCGATCTCCTGCGTCTTGCCGAAACGGCCGACCGGGATGCGGGCCACGATCTCGGGCGTCTCCGGCCAGCTGTCGATGAAGCCGGGCAGCACCGAATTGATGCGAATGTTGTCCTTCGCATACCGATCGGCATACAGGCGCGTAACGGAACTCAGCGCCGCGCGCAGCGCGGACGACACCGGCATCGCCTGCTCGGGCGCGTCGGCCGCGAAGCTCGAAATATTGACCACCGCGCCGCCGCCCTGCTTCAGGAAGACGGGCGTCACCCGGCGCAGCACGCGAACGACGTTGAGCACGATCAGGTCGAGCCCTTCGTGCCACTTGTCGTCCTCGATGGCGAGCAAGTCGCCTTTCGGCGGATGCCCGGTATTGTTGACGACCGCATCGATACGGCCGTACTTCGCGAGCGTCTCGTTCACGAAGCGCTCGATGTCGGCGTCTTCGGTGACGGACCCCGCAATACCGAACCCGCCCAGTTCCTTCGCGAGTTCGACGGCGCTGCCGGATGGCGACATCAGCGCGACGCGATAACCGTTGTTCGCGAGGTCTCGCGCGATCGCGGCACCCATGCCCTTGCCAGCCGCCGTCACCAAAGCTACTTTCTCTACAGTCATGCTGCTCTCCCGGATAGGTCGGCTCAGCGCCGCGATCGTCGTTCCAAAGCGCCACTCTAGGACCCTATAATCGAATTGTCGAACGATGATTTCTCCACTCAGCCTGTAGAATTTCTACTGCATGAAGGCTCTTCTGCATGCCCGCCGGTTCCCGCCGCTCAACGCGCTTCGCGCGTTCGAGGCCGCCGCGCGCCATCTCAATTTCCGGCTGGCTGCCGACGAACTCGGCGTGACCCAGGGCGCGGTGGCGCAGCAGGTCAGGCATCTGGAAGACGTCGTGGAGGTCCAGCTGTTTCGGCGATTGCCGAGGGGGCTCGCGCTGACGCGCGAAGGGCTCGAGTATTTTTCGTCGGTCCAGCGTGCGCTGCAGATCATCTCCGACGCCACGGATGCCCTGGGCCAGCGCCCCACGGTTCTGGCCGTCAGCACGACGCCGTCGTTCGCGTCGAAGTGGCTGATTCCGCGCCTGGCGGACTTCGGCCGGCTGCACCCCGACATCGAGGTTCGCGTCATTGCCGACGAAAGGCTGGCGTCGTTTCGGGCTGACGGTGTCGACATCGCGATTCGATTGAGCAAACCGCCATTTCCGGCAGGCCTCGTCGCGGAGCGGCTGTCACCGCTCGACATCTTCGCCGTCGCCAGCCCGAAGCTGCTCGACGGCGACCCGCCGATCCGCACGCCCGCAGACTTGTCGAAGCATGTGCTGCTGCACGACGCGCACGACCTGTGGCCCGAGTTCATCGACAAGCTCGGTGAAAAGGGGCGGGCCGATCCGACGAAAGGGCCGCGGTTCAGCCAGTCGCTGCTTGCCATCGACGCGGCCGTTGCAGGCCAGGGCATCGCGCTGACCAGCGAACCGCTCGTCGAGCGCGACATCGCGGAAGGCCGGCTGCGCCGCGTGTTCGATTTTTCGTTTCCGATGTCGCTCGGCTTCTACGTCGTCTTTCCGCAGGCCAGTGCGCATTCGGAAGCGCTCGGGGCCATGCGCCAGTGGCTCTTTGCGCAGTACGGGAAAGCGTGATCCGCTGAAATCGCGACCAATCTGCAGGCGTACATGAATGTCCGCGCCCGAATTGCCGGCCAATACGGAGGACAGCCATTCCCTGACCAGCACCCTATGTCACGGAAATAAAAAACCCGCCTCGATGGGCGGATCAGAAATGCAAAAGGCCGCTCGACGCGGCCTTTTGTGCCCTGCATGTTGACGTCCACCGAATCTTGACGACCCGAGGTGGGTCAATTCTCGGTGGACATCAACTATCAGCACTACTTGGCGTCATATGCAGAAACCCACTGGAAGCCGAGAGCGGTTATCCCGCTCACGAGGCTCTGAAAATCCTGCAAGCCGGGCGTGCCGAGATCGGGCTCAAGCCAGAACGGATGGAAGAAGAAGGATGCAAAACCATCCCGAACCGTCAGCGCGTACTGTGCATTCGTGTAGAGATCCTGCCACGTGTATGACAGACACGAGTACGGATCGATATTGCATATGTTGTATTCGATGTTCCCAAGGTTCTCAGGCAGCACCCGTTGCCCGTAATAGTCGGTATTGATGATATACGGGAAGAACTGGCCAACCGAATAGTCGTGATTCGGCGCGGTCGAATTCAGGTTCGGCTGATCTGACGTGTAGTAGACAACCCGCTGGTAGGTCGTCTTGAACAGCGGCGGAACGGCCTTGATCGAAAGGGGTGAAGACTGGTAGTGCGGCGCCTCCCACGCGAAGGGAACATAGCCATTCGACGAAAATTCCTGCAGGCCCGCTTTCAGACGAGCCGATGCCCACTGTGTCGAATCTTCGTCCACAGGGCGGTTCTGCGTGGCAAGCCAGAACTCGAAGTCATTGCCGCTCACCGCGTTGTCGATATTCGGCGTCGAATTGTACTGATGCGTGTAGCCGTGCATCAGGATCTTGCCGCCCCGGGCCAGTGCGTAATTGAGTGCCTGCTTCAGACCGCTCGCCTGCGCGAGATGTACTGTCAGCGGCACGCCGTTGTTATAGGCGCCGAGCGGGTCTTCGTACCGCGGAATGGTGGCAATGGAAAACGGAATGCGCTTTGAATACATGTAATCGGTCAACGTCTTCATCGACGACGTGGTCGTGAACGCGTTGACGTCTTCAAGACGCACCATCGCGCGATGCAGCACCGGCTGGTTGGTCCCGAGAATGTCATGCAGCAGATCACAAATCACCAGGTACCGGTCGCGTGGCCCGATGTACGAGAACGGCATGTCGGCGAAGTACCAGAAATTGCCCGCGCGCATGACGTACGGCGCCTGCGCACCCGTCTGACTGTCCTTGATGGTGACAAGTACACTGGCCTTCGTCGCGTCGGACACCGCAGTGACGCCAATGTCGGGATCCGCGCTAATCACGCCGGTGCTGGCGTTGAACGCATAGTACTTGACCATGCTCGTGTTCTTGTAGGTCACCGTGTCGAAGAAGTTCGGGTTCGGGTTGCTGCTCGTTGGCGCGTAGGCCAGTCCACTCATCCCGGTGAAGGTAAATCCATAGCGGGCCGTGAAGTTGTACGACGGATCCCATGCGACTTCCCACAGGTTGTTCTTGAACCAGACCACCGTCTTTGACGTCGTGACGACGTCCGCGAGAAATGCGGACGGAATGGTGTTGTTGTAATAGTCCCCCAGATAGAAAGTCGCCTGATACTGTTCGACAGTTCCGGCCGTATAGCTGTCGACGGGCGCAAGCGTGACACTGGTGTTGAAATGGCCAAGCAGGTTGCGCAGCATGATCGCGTAAGCCATACCTAGCTTCGAGTACGGGTCGTTCGGTGGGGCATCATAGAGCACCAGGACCTTCGCCGTGGTGGTCTGCGCGAGCACGGAGGACGGCATCTGGGCAAATGCGAACCCGAGAGCCAGCACCCATGCGAGAATGAGCTTTTTCATCGTGATCTCCTTCGCGCCTAGTCGCGCTGAAAGTTGCCGTTGCCCAAACGATGTCTGCCTTCGTTGAAGTTCGGCCCCCTGCCGTGCTCGCGCTCGGCATGGCGTTTCCCCTCTTCCGACATGCCAGGCACAATCTCGGTCGCAACGGCCGTGCGCGGTGGAGGCTCGACGCGCTTGTGTGGGACGGAAGCACTCGGGACTCCGGCGCCCCAAGCGGTGCCCATCAATACAATCGCGGACGAAATCGCGGCACACGCCGCAGCAATCTTGAGCGGGGCTTTCATTGGAGAACTCCTTTCACTGACCTCTGACTGAAAACTGGGGTGTGCGATTAGGACGAACGCCTCGCGTGCGCCTTGAGTGTCAGGCAGACGCGAACCGAAGGGGCATGCCTGAATTGCTCCAGGCATCGTCACTTGCCCGACGACGGAACCATCCGTGGCGTCGGTCATGATCGCCCCGACTGTCAAGACCACCACTGCACCGGGAAACAACCGACAACAGATACGCTGTCGAAAGTGCAGCCGCGGCCTCGCCTGATCACTACATCAGCCACCCACGCATTAACAGTGCCAGGCTCTGTTCCGCCGAAGCGGGCCGGTAACAGCCGAAACAGAAGAGCACGGCAAGGCAAAAAAACGTAACGTCGAAGAAACGCAGGGTGACGGTGCGCCGTGGCACCGGCTCCAAGATTCATCAGTGCCAGTAGCGGAACGAGGCAATGCATTGCGACCCAGCGTTCGTTGTCGGGCCGGCGAAGTGAAAAATGCTATGGATCACGAATTTTCATTTCCGGACCAACTGAATGCCGGAACGTTTCGAGCCTGAGACGCCGTGCTGCTGGACAACGACAGCCCTATCAAGCACATTTCGGCCGTCTTGTTCAGATCCAAGTCGACATAGGCCCGCAGGCAGGCTTATCCGAAAGGGCGATAATTTCGTCGAAGAATGTCGTCGCACGACCAAAGACGATCTTCTTGTTATCGTTATCGGGTACCTGGATGGCTTTCATCTGAACAAGCCAATGCAGGTCAGCCACTCGCTGCTGGCGTGGCGCCCTGAGATCCGAGCGAGACCAGTTCAAGCCCCTCTCCCTCTATAAACGCATCGATG
Organism: Burkholderia sp. Bp9031; assembly: GCF_003857965.1. Taxonomy (NCBI): domain Bacteria; kingdom Pseudomonadati; phylum Pseudomonadota; class Betaproteobacteria; order Burkholderiales; family Burkholderiaceae; genus Burkholderia; species Burkholderia sp. Bp9031. The sequence continues at coordinate 130,060 of NZ_QTPW01000018.1, read as the reverse complement.
ATCCGTCGCCTTCCTCGACGTCAGGCCGGATGGCGCACCTCGAGAAATCCTGCTCGGGCCGCTGGTAAGCTCGGGCTGCCGAACCGCGCGTGCGCGGTTCGTTGATTGCCCTCTACTTCACCGTTTGGCAGCGAGCCGAGATTCGCTTTTTGAAGTCGTGGCATTTCTTACCTTATCGTGCAAACGTCTGCTCACCGCGACGCGCAGCACGATCAGGAGTGGCCGACGGAGGTCGACGGAAACGTTTCCGGCGTCGTGACGCACCCGACCGGCGAACTGAAGATTCATACGACAGCTACGACTTCGAACCCTTCGAACCGCGTGAAGCGCGATCTTTTTTGTATGTCGACACGATCAACAACCCCACTCGCGGCAGTGCCTTCATGCATATCGCCTTTTTCCGATATATGATTCGCTCATCGACGATACCCGTTTGCACCGGTTTTCCGCCCCGAACACCACACCCCTTTCCATGCCGACCGAACTCGACATCGACGCGATCCTGAAAGCGCTTTCGAACCCCCTGCGCCGGGAAATCCTCGTCTGGCTGAAAACGCCGGGCGCGCATTTCCCGGAGCAGACGCTGCCATATGACCACGGCGTCTGCGCCGGGCAGATCGATGCGCGCTGCGGGCTGTCGCAGTCGACCGTCTCCGCGCACCTCGCGACGCTGCAGCGCGCGGGGCTCGTGACGTCGACGCGGATCGGCCAGTGGGCGTTCTTCCGGCGCAACGAGGCCGTCATCGACGCATTTCTCGACGCCCTGCGCCGCGAACTCTGACCCAGGCCATGCGGGCCGCACGCCGCGCACGACGCGACGGCCATCCCGCCTTTCGTGAAAAGGTTATCTGCCATGCCTACCCTGTTCGACCCCGTTACCCTCGGCGACCTGACCCTGCCGAACCGCATCGTGATGGCGCCGCTCACCCGCTCCCGCGCGGGCGCGACGCGCGTACCGAACGACCTGATGGCGCGCTATTACGCCGAGCGCGCATCGGCCGGCCTGATCATCAGCGAAGCGACCTCGGTCACGCCGCAGGGCGTCGGCTACGCGGACACGCCCGGCATCTGGTCCGACGAGCAGGTCGAAGGCTGGAAGCGCGTGACGCAGGCCGTGCACGCGGCCGGCGGCCGCATCGTGCTGCAGCTCTGGCACGTCGGCCGGGTCTCCGATCCGGTGTTCCTGAACGGCGACCTGCCGGTCGCGCCGAGCGCGATCGCCGCGGGCGGCCACGTGAGCCTCGTGCGCCCGCAGCGTCCGTACGTGACGCCGCGCGCGCTCGAACTCGATGAAATTCCGGGCATCGTCGCCGCATACCGCAAGGGCGCGGAGAACGCGAAGAAGGCCGGCTTCGACGGCGTCGAGATCCACGGCGCGAACGGCTACCTGCTCGACCAGTTCCTGCAGGACAGTACCAACCGCCGCACCGATGCGTACGGCGGCCCGGTCGAGAACCGCGCGCGGCTGCTGCTCGAAGTGGTCGACGCGGCAATCGACGTGTGGGGCGCGGGCCGTGTCGGCGTGCATCTCGCACCGCGCGGCGATGCGCACACCATGGGCGATTCCGATCCGGCCGCGACGTTCGGCTACGTCGCACGCGAGCTCGGCCGCCGCAAGATCGCGTTCATCTTCACGCGCGAATCGTATTCGGGCGACCACCTGAGCCCGCGCCTGAAGGAAGCGTTCGGCGGCCCGCTGATCGCGAACGAGCAGTTCACGCTCGAATCCGCGCAGGACACGCTCGCGAGCGGCAGCGCCGACGCGATCGCGTGGGGCAAGCTGTTCATCGCGAATCCGGACCTGCCGCGCCGCCTCGAACTCGACGCACCGCTGAACAAGCCGGTGCCGGAGACGTTCTACGCGGAAGGCGAAACGGGCTACACCGACTACCCGGCGCTCAGCGACGCGGCCTGACGGTCGGCAACAGGTTCATGCGCGCACCTCCGCGCGCATGAATACGCGCTGCGTCTCGTCGAGCCCGCGCTCGACGTGATGCGCACGGATGGCGTGCAGCGTGTCGTCGAGCGATGCATCGTCGATCACGTGGAAGCCGAGACGCGCGTAGTACGGCGCATTCCACGGCGCGTCGCGGAACGTCGACAGCACGACCTGGGCGATGCCGTCTTGCGCGGCGCGCGTCATGATCCTCGCGATCAGGCGCGCGCCGATCCGCAGCCCCGCGTGCGAAGGCGCGACATCCAGTTCCTCCAGATACAGCCGCTGCGCATCGAGCAACCGGTAGAACGCGAAGCCCACGCACGTCCCCGCATCGTCCGTCGCGACATACGCGCGACCGTCGTCGATGCGCACGAGCACGTCGGCCGCATCGGTCGGCTCACCTTCGGCGATGTCGGGCATGCCGATGTCGCGAAAGCGCCCGGCGGCGGCCACTTCCACGGCGGCCATCGCGGCCGCGTCTTCCCGCGTGGCGGGACGAATCCGGATCGATACTGTCATCACGACAAGGCAGGCAGTCGGGAACGGCGGTCACTATAATCGAAACTTCAGACCTTTCGAACATCCCTGCCCACGAGGTTCGTCATGACGCTGTCCGCGCTCGCCGTGTTCGCCATCGCCCTGCTCGTCACCGCCGGCACGCCCGGCCCGAGTGTCGCCGCGCTCGTTGCGCGCGTACTGACGAACGGCGTGCGAGACGTGCTGCCGTTCCTCGCCGCGATGTGGATCGGCGAGGCGCTGTGGCTCACGCTGGCCGTCGCCGGGCTGTCCGCGTTCGCGCGCACGTTCGAGACGGGCCTGCTCGTGCTGAAGCTGCTCGGCGTCGCGTACCTGCTGTTCCTCGCATGGAAGATGTGGACCGCGCCGACCGACACGAAGGCCGACGACCTGCCGCGCGGCCAGTCGCCGTGGCGCATGTTCGTCGCGGGCACGCTGGTCACGCTCGGCAATCCGAAGATCATGCTGTTCTATCTCGCGCTGCTGCCGACGATCGTCGACCTGACGCATGTCAGCGTGCTCGCGTGGGCCGAGCTCGTCGGCACGATGCTCGCGATCCTGATTCTCGCCGACTGCTTCTGGTCGCTGCTCGCGTCACGTGCGCGGGCATTCCTCACTTCGGCACGCGCGAAGCGGATCGCGAACCGCACGAGCGCGACGGCGATGGCCGGAGCGGCGGTGGCGATCGCGACGCGTTGAACGGCTCATTCGCACGGCATCTCGTCGTTGCGGAGCGAGCCGGGCGGCGGGCCGCCACGCCCGCCCGCCGCCGCACCCCAGCACGCTACGGCGTCCCGGCACTGCAGCAATAGGCCAGCAGGAACGTCGCGGTGCCCGCGTCGCCCTGCACGATCGCGCGCATGTCGCCGTTCAGCTTCGTCATCGCCGCGGTCACGTAATCCGGCGCGGGCAGCCTGGCCGTATTGAAGTCGTGCACCGCAACCGCGACCGGCCGGTTGTCCTTCGTCTTCGGCGAAGCCAGCGCCCGGTCTTCCGCGGCGAATCGCTGATCGCGCGTGGCGACCGCGCCGACCTGCCCCGCGCAATAGCCGTGCGTTCCCGACATGATGTGAATCGTGTGCCCATCGCCGCTCATCCCGGCCGCGATGGTATTGAGTGCCGCTGCGACGTCCCTGACGGTGCAGGGGCCGTGAAAGCCCCAGATCTGCACCGCGTTCGGGGTGTCCTTCATGATGTTGACGAGCGTTGCCATGACCTCTCTCCTTGCAGTCTGCGTGGCGGAAGGTTCGCGTAGCTGCCGGCGCTGCTTTCCACGACGCCATTCCCTGGCCGGCGCGATGCCGGGCACGCGGTGCCCGTTGCTCCCCGCCGAGTTGAAAAACATGCGGATATCCGCCGACGGGCTCGATCGAACCGTGCACGCCCACGAACGGTTCAACCTTATCCGTCGGCATCGGTTCGCAACATGGACCGCGCGTCACACATTCGGCAACGGGCCGATCTTCACGGGAGCCAGCCGGTACTAGCAGCCCACCGACCTGCACCGCTCGCCCGACGCGGGCGCGTGATCGTTGCACCCAACCAGCGCCCGCACCAACGCCCAGTCATCGTCGTCGCAGAAATCGAGCAGCATTTCGCCACACGTTCCACGCGGCTCGCGCAACCGCTCGGCGAGCCGCGCCTGAATCCCCCGCACCCGGCCGTCGCCGTGCGCGACCACCGACGGATTCGCGCCCATCCCCGTCCCGCTGCAGAAGTTGATCGCCCAGCGCCCGCTTTCCGGCGCGGGCATGCCGGTCAGCAGCGCATCGATCACGCGCCACTTGTAGTGGATCGACCCGGCAACGGGCACACGGCATTCATCCTGGATCACGAACGCCGCATCGGGATGATCGATCGTGAAGGTCGCGTTGTAGGGCCACGCGGTCAGGTCGATGCCGAACGGTCGGCTGCTGCGAAACCGCCACAGCAGCACCACCGCGCCGCGCACGTCGCCGAGCGCAGGCAGCGCGCCGCCCGCATGCCAGCGCAGCCGCGGATGCCGCGCGCAATGCGCATCGAATATCGCATCGAAGCTGCGCGTGCAGGCGTGCGCGGGCGGCTCAGCAAGGTCATGTGGTCTCTCTCGATCGGCGTGGTGGCGGGACGGCCTGGCGTTGCACACGTGTGGAACGCGGGCGCCGCTTCCGGCGGCCTGAAGCGAACGCCATTGTTCAGATCGCTCGCCAAGAATTTGTCGCACGCGGCGGACCGGCTGTGATCGCTGCCGGCCGGCCCGCTCGTGTCAGCGCGCGTGCGCCGTCAGAAGTTCACGCGAATCCCGGCCATCACCGCGAGTTGCCGGCTCGAATTGCTGTTCGCGAGCACCGGGATCTGCGCGTAGTTCGCCGCGTTGCCGTTCGCGTCGGTGCCGAGCCCCGTGCCGCTCGCGATCTGGCCGATCGCGACCGCATACAGGGCGGTGCGCTTCGACAGGCTGTAGTTCGTGCCGACGTTGACCTGGTGGAAGCGCGTCGTGCCGCGCCCGTCGGTATGCGCCGCGTTGAAGATGTACGCGACGCCGCCCTGCAGCGCGGGCGTGAACATGTACGTGACGTTCAGCTCGCCGATGTCGAACGTGAACGCCTGCGTGCGCGGCTGCGCGTCGGTCGAGAAATAGCGGCTGTCGCCGAGGCGCGTGTGTGTATAGGTCAGCGCGACCGTCGCCGCGCCGAACGTCACCGAGCCGCCCGCGCCGAACGCGCGCATCGAGCCGGCGTCCTGCAGCAGGCAGTACATCGCGCCCGGGTTGCTGCACGCGAAGTCGCCGATATAGCCGCTCGCGCCGCCGAGCGCCGCATCGAGCGGCTGGTGCAGGTCGAGATAGCCGACCGAGAACGCGACCGGCGCGCGGGTATAGGTCGCCGCGACCGAATAGCCGCGCTTCGCGGAAAAGTCGCCGGCCTGCCCGCCGAAGCTGAACGTGCCGCCGAACGTCAGGCCGTTGAAGTCCGCGCTGGTGAACTTCACCGCGTTGTTGAAGTTGAACGCGGCATTCAGGTTGTCGACGTCGCCGAGATGCGAACCGTACGGCGTCGCCCAGTTGTTGCTCGACACATAGGCGCCGAGCATGTCCGTATACGAGTCGTATTGCCGGCCGAGGCCGAGCGTGCCGATCGCATCCTGGCGCAGCCCGACCCACGCCTGCCGGCTGAACGCGGTGCCGCCCTGCAGCGCCTGCCCGTTCGCGGACAGGAACTGCTGCTCGAGCGAAAACACCGCGCTGAGCCCGCCGCCGAGCGGCTCGGCGCCCTGAAACCCGAAGCGGGACGGCACGAGGTTGCCGCCGCCCATCTGCCACGCATGGCCGCCGCCCGTGCTGCCGTCGGCGCGCGTGAACTGCTGGTTCGTCGAATAAATGATGCCGGTGTCCACGGTGCCGTACAGCGTCACGCTGCCGGAGGTCTGTGCGTGCGCGTGCATGCAACCCAGCGTGGCCGCCGCTGCGGCCAGTCTTCGTCCGATCTTCATGTCCCGCCCCTCTGTTGTCATCGATTCGCAGTGCAAACCGATGGAGTTGTCGATATGGGTGACAGGACTCTATCCAACGAAAATTCGGGACCCCTATCCCAAATCAGCAAACGGTGAAGCGGACGGGCGCCACACGACGGCACCTGGCGGCACCGTCAGGCGCGAGGGCATCATTCGGGGCGCAAGGTTTGCGACGGCAGTTCGCCGAACAGGTCGCGATACTCGCGCGCGAAATAGCCGAGATGCGTGAACCCCCAGCTCGCGGCGGCCTCGCCCACGCCGAGCTGGTGCGCGGAAGTGGTGCGCAGCAGGCGCCGCACCGCGTTCAGCCGGATCGTGCGCAGATAGCCGACGGGCGTGACGTCGGCGACGCGCTGGAAGCTCGTCTGCAGCGTGCGGCGGCTGCAGCGCAGCGCGCGGCACAGCTCGAGCACGGTGACGGGTTCCTCGGGCCGGTCGCGCAGGTGCTTCTCGCACCGGCTGACGATATCGCTGTAGGTGGCGTGCGTGATGTCGCGGCGCTCGACGCCGATGCCCTGCTCGAGCGCATCGAGGAACATGCCGAGCATCGCATCGCGGAACATCTTGCGGGTGGCCGCATATTCGAGACAGCCTGGATTGCGCTGCGCATCGTCGATCAGCGACGACAGCCGCGCGCCGAGCGCGACGCCCTGCTCGTCGGACAGCCGCGTGACGTGCCGCAGCTTGCGCGCGCCGGCTGCGCCGAACTCGGCTTCGCACAGCTCGTCGACCATGTCCGACGCGGCGCTGATCCCGACCAGCCCCATCCCTTCCGGCGTATGGAATTCGAAATCCTCGCCGGCGCGCAGCGCGAGCAGCGCATAGCCGTCGATCGGCTGGCACTGGAACGTGCCGGCGAGCGGCACCGACAACGGGACGGCGAGCGACGTGCGCCCCGCCGGCGCGAGACCGGTTTGCGCGACACGCCGGTTGGTCGTCTCGCGAAAGAAATGGAAGTCGTCGTACAGCACCTGCGTGACGGTGCCCTTGAACCGGCCCGGTGTCATCTGGCGGTAGACCTGATGCCAACCCGCGATCGCGAGCCCGTGGTCATGCACGTCTTCGTGTGAGCGTGACTGGAACAGCATCGGCATCTCCGGTGAAACCCTGAACCCGCGTTGCGGCCGCACGGCCCGCAGCGCCACAGCTTACCCCCGCAAAATTCCGCGCAGTGCGGTTTCGAATGCAAGACAGGCCGCCGACAGCGCGGCGGCCTGCTCGCCGGCGAGGCGGACATAGCGGCGAAACGACGGCATCCGGTTCACGACCTCGCTGCCGCCGAACGGCACGACGACAAGCGTCCAGCACCCGTCGCACGCGACGATCGTGCAGTCGGTCAGGTGCAGCGGGCGCAGCGCATCGGCGAGCGACGGCTGCGCGACGAGTGCGGCCACGGTTCGTGCGAATCCGGGGTCGCATCCTGGCTCGGCTTCGGCCGCGACGCCGGTGCGCCGCAGCCAGCCGGTCTGCAGCACGCGGGCGCGGCCCTGCCCGGCCGGGCCGGGCGCGGCAACCGTCACCCGCACGCCGACCGTATGCATCAGGAACTGCCGATCGACGCGTTCGTCGACACGCACGCGCACGCCGTTCGGCAAGCGGGCCGTCGCGTCGCCGGCCCCACCGTCCGCGTCGCGCACCGCGCCGAGATCGGCGAGCACGCGCGCGGCGATCGCGCCGGGCCGGTGGCCGGGCGGCGGCGTATCGGGCGCCGTGCGCCACCGGGCGAATGCGACCCTCACGACGCGACGTGCTCTTGGCGCAGCACTTCCTCGACCGGCACCGGCTTGAACGGATGCCGGCGCTGCACGACGACCGTCCAGAACAGCGCGTACAGCGCGGTGAGCCCGAGCATCGCGCCGAACGGCACGTAGATGTCGCGCGCGTTCATGCCGGGCGGCGTGATGTACCAGATCGCGAGCACGATGCCGACGCTCGACACGATCTGCGGCAGCGGGAACAACGGCGAACGGTACGGGCGCGGCAGGTCCGGACGGCGAATCCGCAACATCACGACCGACGCGGTGACGAGCAGGTACGCGGTGCCCCACGCGCAAGTCGCGGCGAGCACGAGGTGCAGGATGCTGTCGAGATTGCCGTTGATCAGCCATGCATGGAAGATCGGCACGATCGCCGCAGCAACGATGCCGACCACCGGCGTCTTGAAGCGCGGATGCAGATACGCGAAGCAGCGCGGCAGCGCGCCGTCGATCGCCATCCCGTACAGGATGCGCGGCAGCCCGGCCATCAGCGTGTTGATCGTCGCGGCGCCCGCGCACAGGAACGCGATGCCGAACCATACGCGGCCGAAGGGCCCAAGCACCTGCAGCGCGAACGCGGGAATCGCCGCCGGCGTGTCGAGCAGGTGCGTGAGGCCGTCGGGGCTGACCGGCACGTTCGCGACCTGGCGGCGGATCGCCGCGCCGTACAGGAACATGCAGATCGCGACGCCGACGAGGCCGAGCGTCATCGCGCGCGGAATCGTGCGGCCCGGCGCCTTCATTTCCGGCGCGAGCGGCGTGACGAACTCGCAGCCGACGAACATGAACATCGCCATCCCGACCAGCGACAGCACGGCCGGCACCGACGTGCCGACTGCCGAGCCGCCGAACCAGCCGTCGAGATGCACGGCCGGCGCCGCCGCGAGCCCGAGGATCCCGAAGATCATCAACGACAGCCACATGCCGGCCGTCAGCACGATCTCGAGCTTGCTGAACACCTTGATGCCGATGATGTTGGTGATCGCGAACGTGACGACGAGGCCGACGCCGACGAGCCACGAGCTGTTGTGCTTCTCGAACGCTGCGTTCAGCGACTCGAAGTTGACGAGCGCCATGATGCCGCTCAGGATCGTCTCCGCCGTGCCGGCGAACACGTGCACGAGGAAGTACGCGGAAATCGTGCCGGTGATCGCCCAGAAGCGGCCGAGCCCGCACGACAGGTAATCGTAAACCGAGCCGGCCGTCGGCAGCATCGCGGCGGCTTCGGAGAACGTCGTCGCCTGCGCCTGCATCATCACGAACGCGATGATCATCGCGACCGCGAACGCCCAGCCGCCCATCCCGAAGCCCGACGTCGCGGTGAGAATCACCGGGCTCGCCATGATGAGGCCGACGGCACTCGCCAGCGCGGTCGGAAAGCCGACCGCACCCGCCTTCAGCACCGTGCCGCCACCCGCTTCAGCCGGCGCACCGGCGGGCGTATCGCCCGCGGCGCCGGTCACTCCAGACCATCCCGACATCCTTGTCTCCTTCCTATGTCGACCCGGGCCGCCGCTTCGTCGGCGGCCGGGGTCCCATGCTATGCGGTCGGCCCGGGGCGGCGCTGCTGCGCTTCGATCCCCGGGCCCCCTGTCGATCACACCTTGATCCGATGTCGAAAAAATACGCAGGCAAAATAATCCGGTCATAGCGCAAATCGGCAAACCGGCGGCGGCGCACGGGTTATCCCGCCCTCCGCCGCCGGTTCGTCGTCACGCGATCACGGCATCACGGCGTCTCGGCCTCACGCGAACGGCACGGCCTCGAAGCCCGCCGCGAGCGCGTCGACGATCCGGTCGAGTTGCTCGCGCTCGATCACGAGCGGCGGCGACAGGATGATCTTCGTGCCGACCGGGCGCACCAGCACACCGTGCTCGCGCGCTACTTCGGCGACCGCGTTCGCATAGCCGGACAGCGGGTCGATCGGCTCGCGGGTCTGCTTGTTCGCGACGAGGTCGAGCGCGAGCATCAGCCCCTTGCCGCGCACCTCGCCGACCGCCGCGAAGCGCTGCGGGAACGACTGCAGCGCTTCGAGCAGATACGCGCCCTGTTTCGCGGCATTGCCCGGCAGGTCTTCCTTCACGACGATGTCGAGGCTCGCGATCGCGGCCGCGCATGCGACCGGGTGCCCGGCGTACGTGTAGCCGTGCATGATCGCGCCGCCGAAGTCCGCGTTCGCGGCGAACGCGTCCTCGATCCGCGCGTTCACGGCCGTCGCGCCGAGCGGCACGTAGCCGGACGAGATCCCCTTCGCGAGGCACATGATGTCGGGGCGCACGCCCCAGCCGCGACTGCCGAACAGGCTGCCGCTGCGGCCGAAGCCCGTCACGACTTCGTCGGCGATCAGCAGCACGCCGTAGCGGTCGCACACCTCGCGCACAAGCGGCCAGTAGTTGGCCGGCGGCACGATCACGCCGCCCGCGCCCTGCACCGGCTCGGCGATGAACGCGGCGACCGTGTCGGGGCTCTGGAACTGGATTTCGCGCTCCAGCATTTCCGCGCAGATCCGGCCGAGCTCTTCCGGATCCTGCGTGAACGGGTTGCGGTACAGCCACGGCGTCTCGACGTGAAAGCAGCCGGGCAGGTTCGGTTCGTAGTTGCGGCGGAACACCGTATTGCCGTTCACCGATGCGCCACCAAAGTGCGTGCCGTGATAGCCCTGCTTCAGCGAGATGAACTTCGTGCGGTCGGCCTGGCCGCGCACCTTCCAGTACTGGCGCGCGATCTTCAGCGCGGTCTCGATCGAGTCGGAGCCGCCCGAGCTGTACAGCACGCGGCGCATCCCTTCCGGTTCGAGCATGTCGATCAGCTTCTTCGACAGCTCTTCCGCGCGCGGATGCGAAATGCCGTCGAACAGCTGGAAGTACTCGAGCTCGTCGAGCTGGCGCACGATCGCGTCCTTCACTTCCTGGCGGTTGTGCCCGACGTTCACGTTCCACAGGCCCGCGACGCCGTCGACCAGCTGCCTGCCGGTTTCGTCGAATACGTAGCAGCCGTCGCCGCGCACGATGCGGATCGGCTTGCGCTGTTTCATTTCGTTCGGGTGCAGCATCGGGTGCCAGAACTTCGCTTCGTTGTAGCTCATTGCAGTCTCCACTTTCGGATCGGTTGAACCTCGATCGCCGAGATTCGGGGGTTTGGCAGTTGGCGTCGCGCGTCAGTGCGCGATGCAGACGGATTTGGTTTCGGTGAAGCCCTCGATCGCGTACTGGCCGAACTCGCGGCCGATGCCCGACTGCTTGTAGCCGCCGAACGGCATCGACGGGTCGAGCGGGATATGGCAGTTCACCCACACGGTGCCGGCCTCGATCTGCGGCACGAGGTTCATCACGCGCTTCAGGTCGTTGCTCCAGATGCTCGCGGCGAGGCCGTACGGCGACGCGTTCGCGAGCCGCACCGCATCGGCCGCGTCGTCGAACGGCACGACGACGATCACCGGACCGAACACTTCGTCGCGCACGATCGCGCTGTCCGGATGCGGATCGGCGATCACGGCCGGCTTCACGTAGTAGCCGGGCAAGTCGTCGGCCGGCGTGCCGCCCGCTAGGAACGTGAGGCCCGCGCGACGCGCGCCTTCGATGTGCTGGACCACCTTGTCGCGATGGTGCGCGGAGACGAGCGGGTTGATCTGCGCGGTCGTGTCGAGGCCCGCGCCGAGCTTCATCGACTGCGCGACGCCCGCGAGGCCGTCCGCGAGTTGCGCGAACTTGCTGCGGTGCACGTAGATGCGCGATGCGGCCGCGCACACCTGCCCCTGGTTGAAGAACGCGCCGGCCGCGACGCCGTCGAGCGCCTGCGCGACGTCGATGTCGTCGAGCATCACGATCGGATTCTTGCCGCCGAGTTCGAGCGAGAAGCGCGTCATGTTCTGCACGGCCGCCGCGCCGACCAGCTTGCCGGTCGCGGTCGAGCCGGTGAACGAGATCTTCGCGATCGACGGGTGGCTCGCGAGCGCGGCGCCGCACGTGCGGCCGCCGGTGACGACGTTGAACACGCCGGGCGGCACGCCGGCGTCGCGTGCGAGTTCGGCGAGGCGCAGTGCGGTGAGCGGCGTTTCCGGCGACGGCTTCAGCACGATCGTGCAGCCGGCCGCGAGCGCGGGGATCAGCTTCCACACCGCGATCATCAGCGGGAAGTTCCACGGCACGATCGCGGCGACCACGCCGACCGGCTCCTTGCGCGTATAGGCCGTATAGCGCGCGCCGGGCGGGAACGGAATCGACACGTCGAGCGTCTGGCCGGTGATCTTGGTGGCCCAGCCGGCCATGTAGCGCACGTATTCGACACTCGCGCCGACCTCGATCGCGCGCGACACGTGGATCGACTTGCCCTGGTTCAGCGTTTCGAGTTGCGCGAGCGTTTCGGCATTGGCTTCGATCAGGTCGGCGAGCTTCAGCAGGATGCGTTCACGGTCGGCCGGGCGCAGGCCGCTCCACACGCGAGTGTCGAACGCGTGCTTCGCGCTCGCGACGGCGCGGTCGACGTCGCGTTCGTCGGCGTCCGCGACCGTCGCGAGCCGCTCGCCCGTTGCGGGGTCGTACACGTCGAGCCGCGCGGCCGCGTGTGAAGGCTGCATTTCACCGTCGATGAAGAGGCCGAAATCGCGCGCAACGAAGGTGCGCACGGTGTCGCTGACGGCGACGAAGTTCGTGGTGCTCATGGGCGTCTCGATGTTTGTCATGGCTGGGCCGCATGCGTTGGGGCATGCGGGCGTCGAACCACTGTATCGACGGGGGATCGCGCCCGGTGAGCGCAAATTGGCAGCGCGTGGGGGATCGAAACGCGGGTGACTCGGGAACGTGGGATGACGGTGTGCGAACGTCGCGTTATCGTCGGACCGATTAATGACGTGGTGCGGGTGCGGAAAAATTACAGGAACAACGCCCCCACCAGTTCCGTGCGATTCGACACGCCGAGCTTCCGGTACATGCGCATCAGATGCGTCTTGATAGTCGGCTGCCCGAGCGCGAGATCGCGTGCGATCTCCTTGTTCGAGCGGCCATCGCGCACGAGGCGCGCGATCTGTTCCTCGCGGTACGTCAGCCGCGCCTCGCAGCCGATCCGGTGAATCCCGCGCCGCATGCGCAGCAGCGGGGCCAGCGCCGCTTCGGCAACCGGCTGCAGCCGTGCCAGCGCGTCGATCTCGCCCGAAGCGAACCGTCCCGCCGTGCGATTGCCGTCCGCGTCGCCTCGCCCGAAGCGCAGCAGCGAAAATGCGCCGACCGTGCGGTCCGCATCGTCGCGCAGCCAGATCTCGACGACGTCGGCGACATCGTGCCGCCGCAGGAAACGGGTCCAGTACGCGGATGCGTCGCGTCGTTCGTCGGGCAATTGGGAAGCGAGCGTGACGACCGCGCGTTCGCCCGCGGCGCAACGCGACGGGTGTAGCGGATCGAGCATCCGGTAGCGCGCGATGTAGGTGCGATGCATCGACTCCGGCATCCCGAACAGCTCGAAATCGGCCGGCTCGCCGCTCAGGTCGAGCCGGTAGAACACGATCGCGGACGGGCTCGCGAATGCGTCGAACGCATCCACGCACGCACGTAGCGCGCGCTGCCAGTCGGCGGCTTCGTGGTCGGCGGTAACGGATGAGGTCGGCATGGCGGGAGCGGCCTGCGGGCGAACGTATCGAAGATCGAAGTTCGGGCCAGCCTACCGGCGCCGAAATGGGCCGGTGAGCACAAATCGGCAAATCATCGGTGGGGGGTGGATGGCGGGCGCGCCGGCCGTGTCGCGGCAACAGATCGCGGCAACAGAATCTGCGTCAGGAAATCATGTGTCGCGCATGCGCCGCGAGCCGTGCGACCGAAAATGGACATCGAAGGTAGCGCGAAACATCGCATGCGCCGATCAAGCGCGATCGGAACGATCCGCGAAGTTTCCGGGATGGCCGTGCGTGCGGCCGCGAAACGCAGGCGCGGCAGCGTGCGCGCCCCGCCGTGTCAGTCAGTATCAGCGTGCGTTCGCGGCGAACGTATCACAGGCGCTCAGTTCGCCCGACTCCATCCCGCGCCGCAGCCAGTACACGCGCTGCTCGCTGGTGCCGTGCGTGAAGCTCTCCGGCACGACGTAGCCCTGGCCTTGCTGCTGCAGCCGATCGTCGCCGATCGCGGCCGCCGCCTTCAGCCCCTGCTCGAAATCGCCGGGTTCCATCAGCCGCTGGTTCGCGCGCTGCGCGTTGTTCGCCCACACGCCGGCGAAGCAGTCGGCCTGCAGTTCCATGCGCACCGACAGCGCGTTCGAGCGCGCCTGGCTCGAACGGCGGCGCGCGGCATCGACCTTGTCGGAAATGCCGAGCAAGTTCTGCACGTGATGGCCGACTTCGTGCGCAACCACGTAGGCCTGCGCGAAGTCGCCGCCTGCGCCGAACCGCTTGCGCAGCTCGTCGTAGAAACCGAGATCGATATACACGTTGCGGTCGCCCGGGCAGTAAAACGGCCCCATCGCGGTCTGGCCGGTGCCGCACGCGGTCGGCGTCGAGTTCGTGAACATCACGAGCTTCGGCGGCTCGTACTGCGCATGCAGTTGGGTGTTGAAGACGCCCGTCCACGTGCGCTCGATATTGCCGAGCACCTTGCGCGTGAACACCGCGCCGGGATCGTTCGCCGGTGCGCCCTGGCGCTGCGCGGGCGCGGGCTGCGCCTGCTGGCGGCCCTGCAGCGCCGATGCGCCTTCGAGCACGACACGCGGGTCGATCCCGAAGAAATACGATGCGGCCAGCGCGACCACGATCGTGCCGATGCCGATCGTCGCGCGCCCGCCGCCGAACCCGCCGCCGCCGCGTCGATCCTCGACGTTCACGCTTTCTCTTTCGTCGTCCAGCCTCATTGCCGGCCCCTCCCTGCTCTTGTCGATGGTCCGGCCGCGCGATGCGCAGCCGGGCGGTCCGCCACCGCGACGTGCGCGATCGGCAAACGCGATGCATTCGTATCGGGCGCACGCTCACGCCGATCGTGTCGCCTGCCGCTCCGCTTGCACGACGGAATCAGCACGGCACGGCGCGCCGTGCACCAGTGCACGGGCCCGCCCGCTATTTTGCCGGGCTTTTGCGACTTATCTCAAAATATGGAGGATAGAGCGATTCGGCGCCGAACATCGTCAGCCTTTGCAAAATGGCCGCGCTGGTGCCGGTCGGCCCGGTGCCGTGCACCGCTCTCTATCGTCCGGCCGGGTCGCGTTCATCCTTTCGGCGGATACCGGCGTGCGTCGACCCCGCCTAAAGTGGCCGGAAACGACACCCTTCCGGAGAACGACATGACGCACCCGCAACCCCGTACGATCGCCATCACCGGCGCGGGCACCGGCATCGGCGCTGCCTGCGCGCGCCGCTTCGCCGCCCGCGGCGATCGCGTCGTGCTGATCGGGCGGCGTCGGGCGCCGCTCGACGCGCTCGCCGCCGAGACAGGCGGCCTCGCACTCGCAGGCGACGCCGCAAGCACGGCCGACTGGGCGCGCTTGCTGCCGGAGATCGCAGAACGGTTCGGCCCGGTCGACGCACTCATCGCGTGCGCGGGCGGCCACGGCCTCGGCCGCGCGGACGAAACCAACGACGTGCGGTGGCGCAACGCGATGCATGCAAATCTCGACACCGCGTTCGTCAGCGCACGCGCGTGCCTGCCCGACCTGATCGCGCAGCGCGGCAGCATCGTGCTGGTTGCGTCGATCGCCGCGCTCGCGGCCGGGCCGGGCGTATGCGGCTATACGGTCGGCAAGCATGCGCTGCTCGGGCTCGTGCGATCGCTGGCACGCGACTACGGGCCGCACGGCGTGCGGGCGAACGCGGTGTGCCCGGGCTGGGTCCGCACGCCGATGGCCGATGCGGAAATGGAACCGCTGATGTCCGCGTACGGCGACACGCTCGACGGTGCATATGCGCGCGTGAGCGCCGACGTACCGCTGCGGCGCGCGGCCGATCCGGACGAAATCGCGGCCGTGTGCGCCTTCCTCGCATCGCCCGACGCGTCGTTCGTGACCGGCGCGACGCTCGTCGCCGACGGCGGCGCGATGGTCGTCGATGTGCCCACGCTCGCGTTCGACACGCTTTGACGTGCGGGGGCGACACGGCCGCACGATGCGTCGTCGAAGGCCGCCGCACGACGTGCCGCGCGCGTCGTCCGGCATGCCGTCGCATACACCCGGCCCTGCACGCGCTCCGCTCGTCCCCCGCCCCGGAAATCCGCTAACATCGACCGATCCCGTCGCCCACCGCGCGACACCGCCTCACCGTTCGGAATGCGATGAACATCCGGTTTCTTGAAACTTTCGTCTGGCTCGCGAAGCTGGAAAACTTCCGGCTCACGGCCGAGAAACTGCACACGACGCAGGCCGCCGTGTCGAGCCGCATCGCGTCGCTGGAAGAAGCATTCGACGTGCGGCTGTTCGACCGCAACACGCGCTCGGCCACGCTCACGCCCGCTGGCCGGCGCATGCTCGCATACGCTGAGCGGATCGTGCGGCTCGACGGCGAGATGCGGCGCGACATCGACGCGGCGAGCGATGCGGGCCTGATCCGGATCGGCGTGATCGAGTCGATCGTCCACAGCTGGTTTCCGGCGCTGATGGCGCAATTGCGCGAGCGCTATCCGCGCCTCGACGTCGAGATCACGAGCGACACGACGCTGCACCTGATCCGCCTGATGAGCACCGACGGCATCGACCTGATCCTGCAGACCGACCCGGTGCCGGGCCCCGACTTCACGAACCTGCCGCTGTGCGAATTCCCGGTACGCTGGGCGGCGAGCCCGCGTCTCGGGCTCGGTGGCGAACGGCTCGACGTCGCACGGCTTGCCGCATACCCGATCATCAGCTTCTCGCGCCACTCGGGGCCGCACGCGACGATCGAGCGGCTGTTCGCGGCCGTCGAGCGGCCGGCCAGCATCAACTGCATCACGTCGGTCGCCGCGATGATCCGGCTCGTCGCCGACGGCTTCGGCGTGGCCGCGCTGCCGCCCGCAATCATCGGGCGCGAACTGCAGGAAGGCGCGCTCGAACTGCTCGACGTCGAACCCGAATTCCCCGCGCTGCCGCTCGTCGCGTCGTACCGCACGCAGGGCCTGCCGGTTGCCGCGCGCATCGCGGAACTGGCGAGCGAAGTCGCGCGTGCGATGCCGACTGCGTCGGGTCATGCGAAGCCGAATGCATCGGCAAAGCCCGAGGCCGATGCCGATGTCAATGCCGTCGGCAAGGCCCCCGCCCGCACGGCGACAAAAACCAAAACCGCGCCGGCAAAACGCACGCCGAAATCCACATCGCCCGCCGCCCCGGCGAAACGCCGTCCGCGCCGCTCATAAGAAAACCTGTTCACCGCGAATTTGTTTTCTTGTTGGACGGGCGCAGCCCGTCTTCGGGACACTGCGGTTCCTGACACACCCCGTCACAAGGAACCCGCAATGACCCGCCTTTCCCTTCCGCACGGCCAGCTCTGCGTCTGGACGGATATCGATCCCGCGCACGAAGCCGACTTCAACGCGTGGTACGACCGCGAGCACATGCAGGAGCGTGTCGCGCTTCCCGGCTTCACGCATGCGCGACGGTTTCGCGCGACCGATAGCGGCCCGCGCAAATACCTCGCGCTGTACGTGACGGACACGCTCGACGTATTCCGCAGCGACGCGTACCGGCGCGCGTTCACGCAGCAGACCGCGTGGTCGCTCGCGAACTTCGAACGCATGACGGGCACGCAGCGGCGCGTCGGCGACCTGACGATCGAGGCCGGCGACGGCGAAGGCATGCATCTCGTGCTGTTCGTGCTGCCGCCCGAACACATCGACGTGCCGCACCTGCGCGAGCGCTTCGACGCGGCGCTGCGCGAACCGGGCATCCATGCCGCACGGCTGTTCCGCACCGCGCCGGACCTGTCCGCGCCGATCGGCGCCGATGCGGCGGCACGTCCGGCCGCCGACGCGCTCGTCCTGATCGAAGGCAGCGACGCCGCGGCCACGCGCCGCGTCGCCGCCGCCATCGCCGGTCACGACGACGTGCGCACCTTCGACCTGCTGTGGCGTGCGGCCGCGCCGCTGCCGGCTGCGCGCCGCAACACGGAAGCGAATCCGGCAACAGCAGCCACGCTGCTCGCCTGAACCCGAATCGCGACACCGGCCGTGCCGCGCGTCCACCGCTCTCGGCCGGCGCGCCAGCCCTCGCGCGTCACCCCGCCATCCTTCACGACATGCCCGACACCATGAGCACTCTCGCCCAGCTCGCCGCCCACGCGCCTCGCCGCGTCCGCAACAGCCGACTCGCGACCGCGAGCATGATCGGCACGTCGCTCGAGTGGTACGACTTCACGATCTACAACACGCTCGCCGCGCTCGTCTTCAACCATCTGTTCTTCCCGTCGGTCGATCCGCTGGCCGGCACGATACTCGCGTTCTCGACCTATGCGGTCGGCTACGTGTCGCGTCCGCTCGGCGGCTTCGTGTTCGGCAACCTCGGCGATCGCATCGGCCGCCGCGCGGTGCTGATGCTCACGCTCGTGCTGATGGGCGTGACGACCGCGCTGATGGGCGCGCTGCCGACCTATGCGCAGGCGGGCATCCTGAGCCCGATCCTGCTCGTCGCGCTGCGCTTCGTGCAGGGCGTCGCGCTCGGCGGCGAATGGGCCGGCGCGGTGCTGCTGTCGGTCGAGCACGGCGACCAGAAGCGGCGCGGGCTGTCCGCGTCGTGGACACAGATCGGCCCGTCGTTCGGCACGCTGCTCGGCACCGGCTGCATCGCGCTCGTGACGCTGGCCACCACGTCCGACTCCTTCCTGTCGTGGGGCTGGCGCGTGCCGTTCGCGGCCAGCGCGCTGCTTGTGGTGTTTGGCTTCTGGCTGCGCCGCGGCGTCGACGAGACGCCGCAGTTCGAGCAGCTCGCCGAATCGCACGCGACCGTCGACGTGCCCGTCGCCGAAGTGCTGAAATGCCACTGGCGGCGCCTGCTGATCGCCGGCGGTTCGCGGATCGGCTCCGACGTGCTGTACGCGCTGATCGTCGTGTTCACGCTGACCTACGTGACGACCGTGCTGCACCTGTCGCGCCCCGTTGCGCTGACGGCCGTGATGGTCGGCACGGCCTGCAACGCGCTCGCGGTGCCGTTCTTCGGTGCGCTGTCGGACCGCTTCGGGCGCCGTCCGGTGTACCTCACCGGCGCGATCGCCGGGATCGTGTGGGCGTTCGTGTTCTTCACGATGCTCGACACGGCGCGGCCGGGTGCGATCGTCGCGGCCGTCGCGATCGGCCTCGTGATCCATGCGGTGATGTACGGCCCGCAAGGCGCGTTCGTCACCGAGCAGTTCCCGACGCGCGTGCGTTATGCGGGCTCGTCGCTGGCCTACACGCTCGCAGGCATCGTCGGCGGCGGCTTCGCGCCACTCGTGATCGCCACGCTGTTCCGCCAGACGGGAACGACGACGGCCGTGTCGCTGTACGTCACCGCCGCGCTGGTCGTCACGTCGATCGCGCTCCTCGCCGCGCGCGAAACCGCGCACCGGCCGCTCGCGGATTGATTGTCGCAGCCAGCCGTTGCATTCCTTCGCACTTCAAACGGATACCCGCATGCAAACCCTGTCGTTCAACGTGATTTCCCGGCAACACGCACCGGACACCGTCGACGTCGAGATCGCGAGCGTCGTGATCGCCGGCTGGGCCGGCCGCGACCCGGACGCGATCCGCGCTCACATCGACGAACTCGCGGCACTCGGCGTCGCGCCGCCGTCCACCACGCCGTGTTTCTATCGCGTGTCGTCCGCGCTGCTCACGCAGGCGCCGTCGATCGGCGTGCTCGGCGCGCGCTCGGGCGGCGAGATCGAGTGCGTGTTGATCGACAGCCCGGTCGGCACGCTGGTGACGGTCGGCTCCGATCATACGGATCGGGAAGTCGAGGCCTACGGCGTCGCGGTGTCGAAACAGGTGTGCGCGAAGCCGCTCGGCCGCGATGCATGGCGCCATGCGGAGGTCGCCGATCACTGGGATGCGATCGAGATGCGTTCGTGGCTGGTTCGGCCCGACGGTGAACGCATCGCGTATCAGCACGGCGCGGTCAGCGGACTGCTCGCGCCGGATGCGCTGTGGCAGCGCTTCGACGACCGGCGCACGATGCCGGCTCGTTGCGCGATGTTCGGCGGCACCGTCGCCGTGCACGGCGCGATCGCGGCAATGGGCGACGGTGACGCGTTCGAGATGGAACTGCACGATCCGGTGCTCGGGCGCAGCCTGCGGCATCGATACGCGCTCGAGGTGTTGCCGGTCGTGGCGTGACGGCGTGACGGGGGGGCTGCGGGTGGCGGTGGGTGGCGCGTGGCGGGTGTGCAGGCATTGAAGGACGTGAACCGCAAGCGGGCTGGCCACCCGCCTGCGCCATCCGCCTTCGCCGCCCGGCGTCATCGCAAGCACCCCAGCCCCATCAGCGCTGCCTCCACCGCCGTATCGAGCGGCGTGACCGGCTCGCGGCCCAGCACCGCCGTCACCCGTGCGTTGTCCATCCGGAGCGGTTCGCGCCACAGATAACGCATCTCGATCATCTCGCGCATCGTCGTGACGAACGGCGCGGCGGCCCATACGAGCCACCACGGGAACTTGCGCACCGTCGGCCGCAGCCCATGCCGCTGCGCGACGCGGCGCACGGCCTGCGCCATCTGCGTGCCGTCCGCGTCCCAGTGACCGCCGAGATGGAAGCGCGCGAACGGCTCCAGCGTGTCGCGCCGCTCGATCAGCTCGACCATCGTGCGCGCGGCGTCCGGCAGGTACGCCCATTGATGGCCGACGCCCGGCCGGCCCGGCACGCTGATGGCGGCAACAGGTCGCCCGGCCTTGACGAGCCCCTGCCCGAACCAGTTGTTGCCCGCGTGCGCGCCGAAGAAATCGCCGGCCCGCACGACGATCGTGCGGACGCCCTGCGCGGTCGCCGCCTGCAGCCGCCGCTCCAGCTCGACACGGATCGCGCCCTTGCGCGTCACCGGATGCTGCGGCGCCTCCTCGCGCAACACCGGAAACGCGTCGGGGCCGTAGTTGTAGACCGTCCCCGGCAGCACGACGGTTGCCTGCGCCACCGTCGCCGCGGCGATCGTGTTGTCGATCATCGGCAGCACCTGCTCACTCCAGTTCCGGTAGCCGGGCGGGTTCACCGCATGCACGATCACGCTGCAGCCGTGCGCCGCGCGGACCACCGCTTCGCGGTCGAGCGCGTCGCCGCGCATCCAGACAATCCCCTCGCGCTCGACCGTCTCGGCGTCGAGCCTGCGCTTGAGCGCGCGCACCTGCCAGCCGGCGTCGCGCAACTGACGCGCGACCTCGCCGCCGATGCCTCCGCTCGCGCCGAGCACGAGTGCCTGTCGTTGTGTCCCGCCCGCGTTCGCCGTCATTGCCGTTCTCCGTGAATGAACCGTTGTCAGCACGCATTCTGGGCTTTGTCGGCTTCGCAAGGAATTGCCTAACCTGATGGATCGACTATACATTTATGCATGACCATCGATCTGAACTGGGAACGCTACCGCACCTTTCTGGCCGTGCTGACGGAAGGCTCGCTGTCGGGCGCGGCGCGCGCGCTGGGCATCACGCAACCGACGGCCGGCCGCCACGTCGCGGCGCTCGAGGCCGCGTTCGGCCAGACGCTGTTCACGCGCTCGCCGTCGGGCCTGCTGCCGACCGAGGCGGCGCTCGCGCTGCGCGGCCACGCCGAGGCACTGCGCAGCGCGGCGGCCGCGTTCGAGCGGGCGGCCGCGAGCCACGGCGCGGGCGTGCGCGGCACCGTGCGGATCTCGGCGAGCGACGTGATCGCGGTCGAGGTGTTGCCGCCGCTGCTCGCGCAGTTGCGGCGCGACCACCCGGGGCTCGTGATCGAATTGGTGCCGACCGACCGCATCCAGGACGTGCTCAAGCGCGAGGCCGACATCGCGGTCCGGATGGCGCCACCTGCGCAGGAAGCGCTCGTCGCGCGGCGCGTCGGCGAGATCGACATCGGGCTGTATGCGCGCGACGACTATCTGGCGCACAACGGCACGCCGTCGACGGTCGGCGAACTCGCGCATCACGCGCTGATCGGTTTCGATACGGTCACGCCGTTCATCCGCTCGGCCGGGCGCGGGATGCCGTTGTGGAAGCGCGATGCGTTCGCGCTGCGCACCGACAGCAATCTCGCGCAACTCGCGATGATCCGCGCGGGCTACGGGATCGGCTTCTGCCAGAACGGGCTTGCGAAACGCGATGCGCGGCTCGTGCGCGTGCTGCCGGACGGGCCCGCGATGAAACTGGAAACCTGGGTGGTCATGCACGAAGATCTGCGAACGAGCCCGCGTTGCCGCGCCGTGTTCGATACGCTGGCGAACGGGTTGCGTGCATATGCCGACGGGACGGCCGACTAGAAGGGCCTGTTCACGCTAATAACGGGCTTGCGCTGGCCCCCGGAAGGGCCGAGCGCAAGGAATGCGACGAAGCGAATACTCGACGTATTCGCGACGCGCTTGACGCGGCGATCGGCCCTTCCGGAGGCCAGCCCCACGAATGATTTTTTACTAACAGGGGAACGTGCCTTTCCGCTCGAACCCGCCGCGCAGCGGATCGCCGCGGCGCGCGCTACTCATAGATCTTGCCGGCGAACAGGATGTCCGCGATGCGCCGCCACGGGTTGTCGGGCAGGTCGTAGCAGCGCAGCCCTTCCTCGGACGCTTCGGCCCAGTCGACCATCGCCTCCAGGTACTCGCCGATCGAGCGGTTTTCCCAGCCGAGCGCGGCGGCCGCGTATGGCGCCGGCGGCACGTCGGCCTCGAGCTGGCGCTCCGTGTGCCAGTCATGGCCGAGCACGCGCAGGAAATGGATCAGCGAGCGCTCGTCGACCACCCGCTCCAGCGCATGCTGCAACCGCGCGGCCATCTGGCTTCTCAGTTCGTCGTTCATGCGTATCGTCCCCTGCCGGTTCGCCGGATACGTGCCGACGGCTCGACTTCACATCAGCAACTGCCGCGACAGCACCTCGCGCGCCTGCGTGACCGTCTCGCGTTCGCCCGGCATCGGCGGCGTCAGCGAGAACACCGCGTCGGGCAGCGCCGGCAGCCGGTATTTCGCGCCGAGCCGCACGAGGCCATCGCCGATCGCCGACGCGCACAGGCAGCCGACGCCGAGCCCCGCCGCGAGCATCGATTGCAGCCCCGCGACGCCCGACGCGCTGTGCACCAGTACGTACGGCGCGTGCTGCTCGTCGAGCGAGCGCACCGCGATCTGATGCATCATGCAGTCGTCCGGCAGCAGCACGAGCGGCAGCGGCTCGGGCAACTGCTCGGCGAGCGCGGGCGACGTGACCCACGACAGCGGCTCGCGCCGCAGCACCCAGCGCGTATCGGCCGACGCGGGCCGGAACGGGCCGCTCGACAGGTTCATCACGACACCGAGGTCGATCTGACCGCGCGCATGGGCGGCTTCGATCTCCGTGCTCTTCATCGCGCTCACATGCAGACTCAGTTGCGGGTAGCACTCCCGCAGCCGCGCGAGCAGGCCCGCGACTTCATGCGTCCGGTAGTAGTCGGTGATCGCGACGCGCAATTCGCCCTTGATCGCCTGTCCGCGCAGGTCGTCGAACGCGGCCTCGTTCAGCGCGACGATGCGCCGCGCATGCTGCAGCAGGCGCGCGCCGGCGGGTGTCGGCTCGACGCCGCGCTTGCTGCGCACGAACAGCGGCACGCCGGCGCGTGATTCGAGCTTGCGCACCTGCTCGCTGACCGTCGACTGCGACAGGTGCAGCTGCGGCGCCGCGGCCGTCAAGCTGCCGGCATCCGCCACCGCCGCGAACGTGCGTAACTGATCCAGGTCGAAACCGCGCATTGCCCTCTCCATCCATCGAATAACCCGATGGATGCTACCACCAATTCCCGCTTTTCCGAATCATCGACGGTCCCCAGAATATCGGTTCAACGGCCCGCCTGAACCCGTTTCGATCGGATTCAGCATACGGCCCTCATTCTTCCGGACCTTCGTTCATGACCGACAACACCCTCGTCCCTTGCGCGCCGGCCGGCGCGGCCGTCGCGGCACCGCCGCGCAGCCATCACGGCTGGGCGCTCGTGGTCCTGCTGGTCGGCGCCATTCTGCCGCCGCTCGACTACTTCATCGTGAATCTCGCGCTGCCGGCCATCCGCGACGGCATCGGCGCGCGGCCGGCCGAGTTGCAGCTCGTCGTGTCGGCCTACGCGTGCGCGAACGCGGTCGTGCAGATCACCGGCGGCCGTCTGGGCGACCTGTACGGCCGCAAGTGGATGTTCATGGTCGGAATGGCCGGCTTCGTCGTCGCGTCGGCGCTGTGCGGGCTCGCCGGCAGCGGCGCGGTGCTGGTCGGCGGCCGCGTGCTGCAGGGCCTGTTCGCTGCGATCCTCGCGCCGCAGGTGCTCGCGACGATCCGCAGCGTGTT
Source organism: Burkholderia sp. Bp9031 (assembly GCF_003857965.1). NCBI lineage: Bacteria > Pseudomonadati > Pseudomonadota > Betaproteobacteria > Burkholderiales > Burkholderiaceae > Burkholderia > Burkholderia sp. Bp9031. The sequence goes on along the minus strand of NZ_QTPW01000018.1, from coordinate 105,979 downwards.
CAGCCCGCAGGAGCAGGTGCGCGTGATGGGCTTCTACGGTTTCGTGTTCGGCCTCGCGGCCGTGATCGGCCAGCTCGGTGGCGGCGCGCTGATCAGCCTGCATCCGTTCGGGCTCGGCTGGCGCGCGATCTTCCTGGTCAATGTGCCGATCGGCATCCTCGCGCTGCTCGGCAGCTGGCGCTTCATCCCGGAAAGCCGGCCGCCGCGCGGCCAGCGCATCGACGTGCCCGGTACGGTGCTGCTGTCGCTGTTCCTGCTGATGCTCGTCTATCCGCTCACGCACGGACGCGAGGCCGGCTGGCCGCTGTGGATGGTCGCGTGCGTCGCCGGTGCGCTGCCGGTGCTTGGCGCGTTGCTGGCGGTCGAAGCGCGCCGTCTCGCGAGCGGCCGCGATCCGCTGCTCGACGTGCGGCTGCTGCGCAACCCGGTCGTCGCGCTCGGGCTCACGCTCGCCTTCCTGTTCTACATGCTGAGCGTGTTTTTCCTGAGCTACGGGATCTATCTGCAGGGCTGCATGAACTGGTCGCCGCTCGCGTCGGGGCTCGCGATCCTGCCGCTCGGCATCGGCTTCCTCGCGAGCCCGCTGCTGATGCCGCGGCTCGTCGGCCGGTTCGGCGGCTATCGCGTGCTCACGCTCGGCTTCGCGATGCTGACAGCCGGCGTCGCGACCGCGGCCGCGCTGGCCGGCGAACACGCGCCGGGCCCGGGCTTCTATGCGGGCATCGCGGCAATCGGGATCGGGCAAGGCCTCGTGCTGCCGTCGGTCGTGCGGATCGTGCTCGCGGAAGTCGACGCGGCCCGTGCTGGGGTCGCGTCGGGCATGGTCACCGCGATGTTGCAGATTGGCGCGGCGGTTGGTGCGGCGACGCTCGGCGGGCTGTTCTTCGCGCGGCTCGGCGCACATCCGGCCGCAGCCGACTACGTCGCGGGCTTCCGGACGGCGATGTGGGCGCTGACGGCCCTGCTGCTCGCGTGCATCGCGCTGTCGGCCGCGTTGGGGCCGATGCATCTGCGGGCGCGTGCCGCCGCGTGACGCTGCGCGGCCGGGAACGCACCCCGGCTACAGCGAAACGGGAACGATGCCGGCACGGCCGCTCGCCGGCATCGGCATCATTTCACTGCGGCTTCTGTTGCGGATGCCGCGCCTCCCATTCGGCCAGTTCGACGCGATAACGCGCCAGCGCCTCGTCGTACAGGTCGAAAACGCACGGCGAGCAACCGCTGTTGCAGCAGTCTTCCAGTTCGGGTTGTTCGGGCGGGGTCGGACGCGGATCGTCGTCAGGTGTATCCGCAGGGGAGGCAGGCTTGGTCACGGCTTCAGTCACACGATGTCGGACGAACAGTATACGGTGATGGTCAACGCCATGCGGGTACGCGCGCCCGCCGGGCCATGCATGCGCATCTGCCGCCGACCCTACGGTAAGGAGCCGCGTCATGGCTGAAGCAGTGAATCCGACGGAAGTCTGGGCGCCGTTCGGCGCGTTCTCGATGGCCGTGATCCAGGGCGACGGCCGGATCGTTCACCTGAAGGGGCAAGTGGCGCTCGACCGAGACGGCCAGGTGGTCGGCCACGGCGACATGCGCACGCAGGTGCGGCAGACGCTCGACAACATCCGCGACATGCTCGCCTCGATGAGCGGGCAGATGCAGGACGTGATCTCGCTCGTGCATTACGCGACCGACATCGACGCGTTCATGCAGGCCGGCGACATCCGCAAGACGTACTTCGCCGAGCCCTATCCGGTGACGACGACCGTCCAGGTCCAGCGTCTCTACCATCCCGATCTGCTGATCGAGATCACTGCGGTCGCTGAGATTCCGCGTGCGAGATTTCGCATGCCTTGACGATGCCGTGCTGCGTGCGGCCCGCCCCGTTACGCCACGCGCCCGCTCACCGGAATCGATGCGCCGGTGATCGCCTGCGCGTCGGCCGACAGCAGGAACCCGATCGTCGCCGCGAGCTGGTCGGGCCGGACCCAGCGCGAGAAGTCCGCGTCGGGCATGTCCTTGCGGTTCGGCGGCGTGTCGATGATGCTCGGCAACAGCGCGTTCACTGTCACGCCGCGATCGAGCAGCTCCGCCGCCAGCGCCTCGGTGAGCCGCGCGACGCCCGCCTTCGCGGCCGCGTACGCGCCCATCCCCGCGCCGGCCTTGAACGCCGCGCCCGCGCCGATGTTGACGATGCGGCCGGCCGGGCTTGCCACCAGATACGGCAGCGCGGCCTTCGACGCGTTCAGCGCCGTCTTCACGTTCAGTTCGTACATGCGGTCCCACGTGGCTGCATCGCCGTCGGCGATCGTCTGCCACACGAACGCGCCCGCGATGTTCAGCAGCGCGTCGACGCGGCCGAATTCGCGATTCACGGTGTCGAGCGCGCGCACGGCCGCCTGCGGATCGACGAGGTCGATGCCGCCGATGCGCAGCGCATCGGCCGGCACGCCGGGCAACGCCTGCGCGTCCGGCGCCGCGCCGCGGCCGATCAGCGCGACGCGGGCACCGCGCTGGCCGAGCCAGGCAGCCGTGGCGGCGCCGAGATGGCCGAATCCGCCGGTGATCGCGACTGCCTTGCCTTTCAGGTCGTGTTCCATCGATGAGCTCTCCTGGGTCGAGGATGGGTTGATGCGTGTTTCAGGGTCGATGCCGGCCGCGACGCGGGTGGGTCCGGCCGGCGTTTCGACAGCGTAGCGCCGTTCACGCTTCCGTGCGCACGGCGACGAGTTTGCGGCGGCGCAGTTCCTCCGTCGTTTCGCCCTGGTTGTCCGGACGCCAGCCCGGCGGCAGCATCACGAAACGCAGCGCGGTCCACACGTCGCGGGCCGTCGCGACGTCGCGGGCCAGGCTCGCCCAGTGCTCGAGCTCGACGACGAGCGGATTGCGCGAACGGGTCGGCGTGACGAGGCCGTAACGGCACGGTTCGTCGGCACGTTCGGCGACATAGGTGCCGAACAGCCGGTCGAACACGATCAGCACGCCGCCGTAGTTCGCGTCGAGGTAGTCGAGGTTCGACGCATGGTGGACGCGATGCGCGGACGGCGTGTTGAACACGTATTCGAGCCAGCCGAGCTTCGGCATCCACGTGTTGTGCAGCCAGAACTGGTACATCAGGTTGAACGACAGGATCGCGAGCACGGCTTCCGGACGCACGCCGAGCCAGACGAGCGGCGTAAAGAACATTGCCGCGCCAGCGATCTTGCCGGTCCAGCCGAGACGGAACGCGGACGACAAGGTGAGCTGGTTCGGCGAATGATGCACCGCATGGGTCGACCAGAAGAAGCGAACCCGGTGCGACGCGCGGTGATACCAGTAGTAGCAGAACTCCTGGCCGACGAACACGAGCAGCGCGAGCGCGACGCTGTGCAACGGGATCGTGAACAGCCGGTGCGTCCATGCGAAATCGAAGATCGGTGTCGCGAGCGACAGCGGCACCAGTGCAAGCAGCTTGCGGCCCGCGAGATCGGCAAGCGACAGCCAGACCTCGTTCCAGTCGAACGGCTCGGACTGGCGGCTGCGGCGCCAGGTGAGCACGGCCGCCTCGACGAGCGAAACGGCGATGATGAACAGGGTGACGTAGTACGCGAGCTTGCCGGTGGAGGTGAGCATGATGGGTCGTTCCTTCGGTTGAGTCGGACGCGTCATGTGCGGCACGTGCCGCGGTCGCGTCGAATGGAACGCACTGTAGTGGGCGGGGCGCGGTAAAGCCACGGAGGAAATGTGTCGCCGTATGTCGCCATACGTCGCCGTGCGTCGCCGCAGCAGCGGGCCGGGCAGGATTGCGGCCGTGGGCCTGCGTGAGCGGGGCCGGGAGGGTTTGCAGGCGCGTGTCGCGTTCGGCCAGCGGGAAATATGTCGGCGTATGTCATGACGCGGCGGTGGCCGAAGATGGAGCACGACATGATTTCGGGTGTCGCGGCTTCGCGATGCGCACGACGATCGAATGGCGTGGCTTGTTACGGGTCGTGGATATCTGCGGCATTCATCCGACGGTAAGCCGGGACACGGCACGGTGAATGGCGATCCGGCTGCGCTTCGGCAGTTGACGTTCGGTATCCGAAGCGCCTGTGCATCATCTTGTTACGTCGATCGCACAATCCGGCGCCGCAGCATCCATCCACGAATCGGTCGGCAAATATGTCGCCGTATGTCGCCGTGACATGAATGCGGACCGCGCGTGACACACCTTCCCGGATCGCGCCACAGTTCGAATGGTCACGACCGTCGCCGCCTGAGCCGCGCCAGGCCTGGAGCGCCGGCTCCCCACCGCGCCCGGCATCCGATTCGTCGTACCGAAAAAACCGCGCCACGTGTAACACCGCGACATCTTTTATGACGCGACGGGCGCGCGTCGCCGTCCTAAAGTTCGTCCCGTCGCCACGCCACCGCGTGCATCGAAACGAACCGCAAGGACACCCGATGAAAACCCGCCTCCTCGTCACCGCCACCCTCGTCACGCTCGCCAGCGCACCGGCCTTCGCCGGCTGGTCCGGCCACGGCACCGCCTACACGCCGCACGGCACCTACAGCGGCGCGCACGCCGGCTTCTGCGGCGGCGGCAGCTGCTCGCATGCGGGCGGCGTGATCGGCCCCGGCGGCGGCATCGCGACCAACACGGGCACCGTCACGCGCACTGCGCCCGGCCAGTTCTCCAACAGCGGCACGGCGGTCAGCCCCAACGGCCGCTCGGTCCAGCACAGCGGCGACACGAGCTGCGCGGACGGCACCTGCTCGCATACCGGTTCGCTGACGGGCTCGGACGGCCGCAGTGCGTCGACGTCGGGCAGCGTGACGCGCAACGGCCCCGGCCAGTATTCGTCGAGCGGTACGATCACCGGGGCGAACGGCAACACGGCCAGCCACAGCGCAGCGACGAATTGCGCGGGCTCGACCTGCTCGCGCTCGGGCACCGTGACCGGTGCGGACGGCCAGAGCGTCACGCATTCCGGCAGCGCGACGCGCGTGGCGCCGGGCGTCGTGACGACGTCGGGCGGCTCGACCGTCGTGCATGGCGGCACGGTGTCGACCGGCGGCACGGCCGTGATCCACGGCAGCACGACGGCAGGCGGCACGGTTGTCGTCGCCGCCGGTGCGGTGCCGGTGCCTGTCCCGGTGCCTGTCCCGGTGCCGGCCCCGGTCGTCGTTCCGGTCGCACCGCCCCCGCCGGCGGCCGTGGTCGTGACTGCACCACCGCCGGCAACCACGGCGGTCGCTGTCGCGTCGCCGGCGCCTGCAGCCGTCGTCACCACGCCGCCGCCCGCCCCCGTCGTCATTGCACCGGTGCCGCCCAGAACCATCGTCGTCACGCCGCCGAAGGTCCTGTACCTCGCGCCGCCGCTGCCGCGTTCCGTGTATGTCGCACCGCGCGCCGTGTATGTCGCCCACCCGCCGCGGGCGGTCGTCTGGGTACCCGCCCACTGGGCCGGCCGCGTGTGGGTGCCCGCGCACTGGGCGTGACGCGGCGCCGGCACCGCTGCTCGACCGAGCCGTTTCGTTTCGTTTTCCATCCGTTTCATCAACCATCCGGCCGGCGCAGACCGCCGGCCACGCAAGGAGAAACCCCCATGAAGTCCATCAAGAAGATGATTGCCGTCGTCGTTTTGTGTATCGTCTCAGCAGCAGCATCGGCGCAGCAGATGCCGGCTGGCGCCGCGAACGGCGGCGCTCGCGTCGAACGTGCGCTCATGCAGTTGCAGACCCGCTTCGCGAACGCGAACACGACGCACGACGGCAAGCTCACCCGCGAGCAGGCCGCCGCCGGCATGCCGATGGTTGCGCAGCATTTCGACGAGATCGACACGCAGCGCAACGGCTACGTCACGCTCGAACAGCTCGCCGGCTTCATGCGTCAGCGCATGGCGGCCCGCTGACCGCGGACGGCAACCCGGTCGCACGCCACGCATGGAGGCAGCCGATGGAACAGTCCTGCAGGATCATCGTGCTCGACGACGAAGCGGAGTTGCGCAACATGCTGCAACGCTTCCTCACCGGCCACGGCTTCCAGGTCCGCGCGGTCGCCGACGGCAAGCGGCTCGACCGCCTGCTGCAGCGCGAACCGCACGACCTGCTGGTGCTCGACCTGATGATGGAGCCGGAGGACGGCCTGAGCATCTGCCGGCGCCTGCGCGCGGAAGGCCAGACGCTGCCGATCCTGATGCTCACCGCCAAGGGCGACGCAGCGGACAAGGTCGTCGGCCTCGAGACGGGCGCCGACGATTACCTCGCGAAGCCGTTTCTCCCCGACGAACTCGTCGCCCGCGTGCGTGCGCTGCTGCGACGCCAGAAGATGGCGGCCGGCGAGCCGACGGTGACGTCGCAGCGGCTGCGCTTCGGCGCGTTCACGTTCGACGTCGGCCAGCAGACGCTGCTGCGCGACGGCGTGCCGGTCGAGATGCATTCCGCGCAGATGCTGCTGTTGCACGCGCTGGGTTCGTCGCCGAACCGCGCGGTGAGCCGCGAAAACCTGCTCGCCCGCGCCCGCGGGCGCGATCACGCCGCGCTCGATCGCAGCGTCGACGTGCAGATCCTGCGGCTGCGCCAGATCGTCGAGGACGATCCCGCGAAGCCGCGCTTCATCAAGACCGTGTGGGGCATCGGCTACATGCTGGTGGCCGGCATCGAATCGTGAAGCGCCTTCCGCTGCCGCGCTCGCTGCTCGCGCGCAACATCGCGCTGCTGGTCGCGCTCGTCGCGCTGTCGCTCGCCTGCTCGCTCGTCGTGCTGCTGCACTACGTGCAGCGGCCGCGCATCGAGCGCGCGTCGATCATTTTCTCCGACTACGTGCAGTTGCTCGACCGCACGCTTGCAAGCCTGCCGCCCGACAAGGGCCGCACGGTGGTCGCACAGCTCGGCGGCCAGGCGCTGCCGCCGCCCGCCGAGCCGCCGCAGGCACCGAGCCTGTCGGCGTTCTTCCGAACCTGGCAGCGCGACGTGTTCGTGCAGGCGCTCGGGCGTCATCTGCCGGCCGAGCTGCCGGCGCGCTGGCAGTCGAGCGACGACGAACGGCTGTGGATCCGCCTGCACGCGGCCGGCTCGCCGGTCTGGGTTCCGCTGCCGATGGCCGCCGACGCGCAGGCGAGCGGGATCACGACCGCCCTCGTGCTGTCGGTCGGGCTCGCACTGCTCGCCGCGCTGACCGGCTACCTAATCCAGCTGCACCTGAACCGGCCGCTCGATGCGCTGGCGCGCGCCGCGCAACGCGTCAGCGCGGGCGAGCGGCCGCCGCCGCTGCCCACCGACGGGCCGACCGAAATCGCCGACGTGAGCCGCGCGTTCAACCGGATGGCCGATGCGCTGCAACAGGCGGAGACGACCCGTTCGCTGATGCTCGCCGGTGTGTCGCACGACATTCGCACGCCGCTCACCAAGCTCCGGCTTGCGATCGCGATGGCCTTGCCGCGCGGCACGCACGATGCGCTCACCGAATCGGCCGAGCACTACCTGGACCAGATCGACACGATCCTGCAGCAGTTCATGGACTATGCGGGCAGCGGCGAGCGCGAAACGCCGCAAACCGGCGACCTGAATGCGCTGATCGGCCAGCTCGTCGCGGATTTCGCGGGGCTCGGCCATGAATTCGACTTCGACGAAGGCGACGTGCCCCCGTTCGCGTTCCGTCCGATCAGCCTGATGCGGCTGCTGATGAACCTGATGCAGAACGCGGTCGTCTACGGCCGGACAGGGCTCGGCGTGCGCACGTGGACCGAACGCGGCATCGCGTATGCGGTGGTCAGCGATCGTGGCAACGGCATCGGCGCGGCCGAACTCGAACGGCTCAAGGCGCCGTTCAGTCGGGGCGCGAACGCGCGCGGCCACTCGGGCGGCACCGGGCTCGGCCTCGCGATCGTCGACCGGATCGCGCGGCTGCACGGCGGATCGCTGACGTTCCGTGACCGCGACGGCGGCGGCCTCGAGGCCGTCGTCGCGCTGCCGCTCGACGCGCCCCACCCGGCCGCCGCGCCGCTTTCGTCCTGACCGCCGCGCGCGTCGGCACATGACATACGCCGACATAATTCCTGCGTGGCGTGTTGCACCCGATCTCCGCATACTTCGCCTGCGTGTTGCGCAACGGCATCGACCTCCCGCTCCGCCCGCGTCCACGCCCCGCTTCCGATCGTTCGCGTTCCTGAATGCCGCGACAGTATCGGCACCCTCACCCAGGCCACGGAGATCGACATGTCCCTTTCCCTTCACGCACTCGCCGCCCACGCCAAACGTCTGACCAGCGCCGCGCTGATCGCCGGCACCCTCGCCATGACCGGTTGCGCATCGACCGCCGCGACGACGAACGCTGCCGCGGCACCCGCCGCGCGCACGCTGCCGCAGGTTCATGCGGGCGTCGTCTACGTATCGACGTTCGACGTGGACGCGACCGACGTGAAGATCGACGGCGGGATGATCGGCAAGCTCGCGACGCTCGCGAGCGGTTCGTCCGCCGACGTGCAGCGGCAGCAGACCGCGCTGAAGGCGCGCCAGCAACTCGCCGACGCGCTCGTGCGCGAACTCCGCTCGCAGGGCATTCCGGCGCTGCGCGCGGACGGCCCGGTGCCGAACGAACGCGACGCGCTGGTCGTCCGGGGCCGCTTCGACACGATCGACGCCGGCAATCGCCGCCGCCGCATCCTGATCGGGCTCGGCGCGGGCAAGAGCGAAGTGGGCGCATCGGTCGCCGTGCTGTTCCAGCCCGCCTACGGCGCACCGCAGCCGCTCGCCACGTTCTCCGCCAGCGCGAACAGCGGCCACATGCCCGGCATGGTGGAAACCGCGGGTGTCGGCGCGGTGGCCGGACACGTCGCGACGTCGGCGGCGGTCGGTGCCGGCCTGCACGGCGCATCGGAAGCGAAGCACGACACGGTGGCATCGGATACGGACCGTCTCGCACGCTCGATCGCGAAACAGTTCGCGGCAAGGAACACGACGAACGCGTGGGTTGCGACCTCGGCGGCGAGCTGATCCGCCTGCGCGGCGCCTGCGCGGCACGATTGCGCGCACTCGCGGGCGGACGGGCATAATGCGCGATCACGTTGCGCCGCGCGGTGCGCCGTGATCGCGCCGGGCCCTTGAACGGCCTGTGCCGCTTCCGTATCGAAACCCGAATCTCAACCCGTCTATCCCATGCAAGTACTCGTCGTTGGCACCGGCAAGCTGGCAACCGAACTGCTCGGCTCGCACCGGCTCGACCCGGCAACCTGTCGCGTGATGGCCTGGTCGGACCCTGCACGCATCGACGCCCGTTCGATCGTCGTGCACGCCGGATCCGGCCGCGAGCTGCCCGCCGCGATCGCATTCTGCCGCGCAACGGGTTCGCCGCTCGTCGAGCTGTCCACCGGCTCCGACGTCGAGACCGGATCGCACGACTTCCCCGTCGTGCTCTGTCCGAATACGAATATCCTGATGCTCAAGTTCATGAGCATGCTGGAAACCAGCGGCCATCTGTTTCGCGACTGCCAGATCAGCGTGACGGAGTCGCACCAGGCCAGCAAAACTTCCGTGCCCGGCACCGCGGTCGGCATCGGCCAGTCGCTCGGCGTGCCGGCGCAGGACATCCACTCCGTGCGCGACCCCGACGAGCAGCGCGACGCACTGCAGATTCCCGACGACCAGCTCGGCCGCCATGCGTTCCACCGGATCCGCATCGAGGATGGCGCCTGCAGCCTGCAGTTCGAGTCCCGCGTGTACGGCGGGTCGCCCTACGCGGACGGCGTATCGCGAATCGTCGAGGCCGTCCGGCAGCACGAGCTCGAACCTCGCCGGTACTCGATCGTCGAGTTCATCCACAACGGCTGGCTGTAGACGCTGTAAACGCTGCAGGCCGTAGGTGCGACGGTGCGCGGGCCGGCCGCCGCGACGCGCCTGCCGGCACACCCGACAGCCGCGGTCGCGCCATCGGCGACGCTCGCGTCACCCGCCATCCAGCACGGCCCCGCTCTCCGGCAACGTCGCGCCGCCGTCGACGACGATCGTCTGCCCGGTGATATACGCCGCATCGGCCGACGCGAGAAACAGCATCGCGTTCGCGATGTCGTCCGGCTCACCCATCCGTGCGAGCGGAATGTCGCGCGCGATCTGCGCGGCAACCGACGCGTCGCCGAGATTGCCGGCCGCCGGCGTGCGGATCATCCCCGGCTCGACGCCGTTGACCGTCACGTTGCGGCGCGCGAGTTCGAGCGCCGCCGCGCGGATGAAGCCGTTCACGCCCGCCTTCGACGCCGCGTAGTGCGCGAGCCCCGGATAGACGACGCGCGGCCCGGTGACCGACGACGTGACGAGCAGCCGCCCGCCCCCCGCGCGCTCGAATGCCGGCAGCGCAGCCTGGGCAAGCCAGAACAGCGCCGACAGGTTGACCGACAACGTGCGCTCGAGCGTCGGCTCGTCGATCTGCGCAAACGGGGTCAGCGGAAAATACGCGGCGTTGTGAACGACCACGTCGAGCCGGCCGCCGTCGCGCTCGACCGCCGCGACGAGCGCGCCGAGTTCGTCGCGGCTCGCGGCGTCGACGCGATATGCGCGCGCATCGCCGCCCGCGCTGGCGAGTGCGTCGGCCTGCGCGGCAGCCGCGTCGCCGTTGAGATCGGCGAGCGCGACGAATGCATCGGATTCCGCGAAACGGCGCGCGATCGCCGCGCCGATTCCCTGCGCGGCGCCCGTGACCAGCACGACGCGTCCGCCGAAATCCGCACGCAGGCGGCCGCTGCCGAGCACGGCGTTCATCGCTGCGCCTCGCCGCCGAGCGGATGCTCGGTCTCGTTCAGCACCTGCGCATGCGCGCCGATCGGGAAATTCGACAGCGTGCCGAAATCGCCGCCCTGATAACCGAAGATCTTGCCGTCGGTCTTGCGTTGCGCGAGGTCGATCAGCACGACGCCGAGCGTCGGCACCACCTTCTCGCGCCACACGAACAGATACAGTTGCTCGGCTATCCTGAAGTAATGGCAGCGGTCGACGTCGGCCAGCCCGCCTTCGACGCCCTGCAGACACTGCCATGCGTAGAAGTTTTCGTTCAGGTAGATGTGCTCGTAGCATTCGGTGGGGCTGTAGCAGTACATCGTCCGCTTGCCGATCAGTTCGCGCGTGGGCCCATGCAGCGGGCCCGGCTGCGTGTGGCCGCCGAGCGTGCCGTGCCGGAACGCCGCATCGACGCCCGTGAGCGGCAGCCCGCGCGCGACGCGCGTGAACGCGTCGACACGCGTGTCGGCCTCGGTCGGCAGCGTGCCGGCCACCGACGTCCACACGCCGCTGCCGACATCGATCACGAGGCTGACGGACGTCGCGCGTGCTGCCGGGTCGATATAGTCGACGAAGTACAGGTCGTCGCGAAGCCGTGTGACGCGGCACGGCGCACGGCCGCTTGCGTCGGTCGCCGCGTCGCGCCATTGCAGCGCGCCCGCGTCGAACGTGTAGACGCGCCATGCGCCCGATGCGTCGCCGAGGGCCAGCGAGCGCCCGACGAGCGCGTTCACGGGCGCGAGGATGTTCGCGTCCGGCGCGAAGCCGTCCGCAAGCGCGCCTACCTGGATGAATACCGGATCCTGTCGTTCCACCTGCCGTCTCCCGCGCAGCTTCAGGCCCGGCGGGCCGTGTACGCTGCTCATGTGCACATGGTGCGGGCTGCGCGCGCCGCGCGGTATCGGCCAAAAGGATGAAGGGCGCGCGGCGCCGGAACGCGCTAAAGTGCACGTGATCCGCGCCGCTGCCGGCGCGAGGAGCACCCATGCACCGTGTCACCCATTACCGACGGAACGATGAAGGGATCGAGGCGATCAGCCTCGAGTCCGATCGCACGTTTCCGCGGCATGCGCACGACGAATTCGGAATCGGCGTGATCGTCAGCGGCGCGCATCGGTCCTGGAGCGGCCGCGGGCAGGTCGATGCGCTGGCCGGCGACGCGATCATGGTCAATCCCGGCGAAATGCACGACGGCATGCCGCTCGATGCGGGCACGGGCCGGCGCTGGCGGATGCTGTACCTCGCGCCCGCGCTGGTCGCGGGCGTCGCGGCGGAAGAAGGTCTCGGCGGCGTCGAGCTCGCGCATCCGGCCGTGCGCGATACGCAACTCGCCGCCGCCTTCGGCCGCTTGCATGCACGAATCGTCGCGGCAGACACGCTGCCGCTCGCCCGCGACGAGGCGCTCGTCACGCTGGTCGCGGCGCTGCTTGCGCGGCACTCGAACCGCACGCTGCCGGCCGCCGGTATCGCGCCGGCGATCCGCGTGGCACGCGAGCGGCTCGATGCAGCACCCGCCGCACCCGTTTCGCTGGCCGAACTCGCCGGCCTGAGCGGCGTGAGCCGCTTCCAGCTGCTGCGCGGGTTCGCTCGCGAACTCGGCATCACGCCGCACGCGTATCTTTTGCAGTCACGTACTCGCCTGGCGCGTGCACTGCTCGCGAGCGGCCAACCGATCGCAGATGCCGCGGCCGAAGCCGGATTTGCCGATCAGAGCCACCTGACGCGTGCATTCGCACGCCAGTTCGGGATCACGCCGGGGCGGTTCACGCAGGCCGGCTGACAGGTTTCCCTGCCCCGGCACGGTTACCACGGGCGCAACGACGTCGATCGCTGCCGCTCGGTATCAGCCGCTCTTGCTGGCGATGCTCCCCGCCATCCGGAAACAGCGGCCGCCGCGCCCGGCCCCCTCGCTCCGCTCGCCATCACCGCTGCAATTTCGTTCAAGACGCATACACCGCCCCACGCGATGATGCGGCGCATGAAGACACGACTGATTGGCTATCTCTATCTCGCCGCCGCGATGGCGGGCGTCGGCAGCACCGTCATCGCGAGCCGCCTCGCGGCCGACGGCCTGCCGCCGTTCGCGGCCACCGCGCTGCGCTTCCTGATCGCAACCCCGTTGCTGTACGCACTGATGCGTGCACAACGAATGCGATGGCCGCGCATCTCCGCACGCGATGCCGTGCTGCTGGTCGTCCAGGCCGCGGCGGGTGGGGTCGGCTATACGGTGCTGCTGATCAGCGGCACGGGGCTGTCGTCGCCGCTCGATGCCGGCGTGATGCTCGGCACGCTGCCGGCGATGTCGACGCTGATCGCGGCGGTCGTGCTGCGTGAGCGGCAGACGCCGCGCGACTGGGGCGCGGCCGCGCTTGCCACCGCCGGCGTGCTGTTCGTCACGTTCGCGCCCGGCCAGGCCATGCCGTCGCTCCGGACACTCGCCGGCGACGCGCTGGTGCTGGCCGCCGTCGCCTGCGAAGCCGTGTTCATCCTGCTCAACCGGCGGCTGTCGGCGCCATTGCCGCCGCTCGCGCTATCGACGGCGATGTCGGGCCTCGGCTTCATGCTCGCGCTGGTGCCGGCCGCATTCGAATGGCACGCGCTGGCGACCGGATGGACCGTCGGCGCGGTGTCGGCGATCGCGTACTACGCACTGGTGCCGACCGTGCTCGGCTACCTGTGCTGGTATGCGGGTTCGGCACGCACGAGCGGCACCGAGGCCGCGCTGTTCACGGCCGTCGCGCCGGTCTCGGCCGTGCTGTTCGCTGTCGCGCTGTTCGGCGAGCCGCTGGGCGGCACGCGGCTGCTCGGCATCGCGTTCGTCGTCGCGGGAATGCTGGTGGGCGCGACGCGGCGACGTGAACCACCCACACGCGAAACGGCCGCTCCGCCGAGGTTGCCGACGGGGCCGGCAGCCTCCACGTCGAGCGCTACCGATTGATTCGTGCGAGCGATGACTGTAGGAATGTGTCCGCGCACGGCAAAGCCGTTGCGTACCGTCGCGCAAGATGCAATATTCGCGTGACCGGGCCATTCGACAACCATCGAACAATCATTCGCATCGCCATGAACAAGAAGGAAGCCAGAACAAGAATCGCGGCGCTGCTGTCCGCGGGCGCGAGGAAGGCCGACGTGCTGGCCGAGCTGGCCGGACAGGGCCTCAAGGATCGCGTGCTCGCACGCCTGATCGCGTCGCGCCCCGACCCCGCGCTGTGCAGAAAGAACAAGGTGCATACCTGGATCCTCATCGGGCTCGGCATCGCGCAACTGCTGATCAGCCTCGTGCTCGCCTATCTCTTCTCGGCCGCCGCCAACGAACTCGGTGGCGCAGGTACGCTCGGCAAAGGACTTGCGGTGCTGTTCCTCGTGCTGACCGTGCCGCTGTCGCTGCTGTTCATCTGGGGCTTCGCGACCCATCGCGTCGGCGCGTATCACGCGTTCATCATCCTGTCGCTGCTGCAACTGCCGAAGATCCTCGCCGATCTCGGGCACGATCCGTCGTCGGCGCTGCCGAGCCTCGGGGTGACGGTCATCCTGGTGGGCTACGTCTGGTTCGTCCGCAACCGGCTGTTCCCCGACTTCGGCTGGTTCACGCCGCGCAAGGTCGACGGGCGTTACGCATTCGTGGAAAGCGCCTGACACCGCCGCCGCCTTCACCGCGAACCATAAAAAAGGCGCCGGGCCAGCCCGCACTCGCGAACTGGCCCGGCGCCTTCTGCGTTCCGGAACCCGGCGGCTTACTTGGCCTTTTCAGCCGAGTCGCTGATCGCCTGGCCCCCCTTCGAAATGTCCTGCCCCATGCCTGCAACGGTATTGCAACCGGCGAGCGCGGCGGTCACCACCAGCAGCACTGCAGCAATCGTACGCGTCATTCTCACTCTCCTTCGAGTCAACAAGCCCGACCGGGCGAATCGGATGCGGCGGGGCGCCCTGCAGTTCGCAGGGCACGGGGCCTGACCTGATTATACGGAGACGGCCGCCGCGCGCCAGTGCCGGCCGAACCGGTGTCACGCGGACCATGCAGCCGGCCGCGCGAGATTTTTCTTGACTTCGGCGCACCGCGAACTAATATACGCACCGCGTATATTTTTTCATCAGGTGCCGCCGATGACCGTTCCCCAGCAAGCCTTCCTGCGCGACGCGATGCGCCGCCTCAACATGACCCGCGAAGTGTTCGCGAGTCGCATCGGCGTGAGCCGCCGCGCGCTGGATACATGGTTGTTGCCCGACGACTCGCAGGAATCGCGCGGCATGCCCGAGATTGTCGAGCGCTTCGTGTCGGAAATCGTCGACCGCTCGGCACCGGATGGCGGGGACTATACGCAAAGCGTAGACAAACAAGGGCTCGCGAAGCAGTTCCTGTTCGAAGGCAAGCCGCAATTGATCTCGGTGGATCAGTTTTCGCGCGACTCGGTTGAGGCGCTGTTCCGCGTCGCCGACGTGATGCAGCCGATCGCGCGCCGCCACAAGATCTCGCGCGTGCTCGAAGGCGCCGTGCTCGGCAACCTGTTCTTCGAGGCCAGCACGCGTACCCGCGTGTCGTTCGGCGCGGCCTTCTGCCGGCTCGGCGGCTCGGTGTGCGACACAACCGGCTTCACGTTCTCGTCGATGGCCAAGGGCGAATCGATTTACGACACGAGCCGCGTGATGGCCGGCTATGTCGACGCGCTCGTGATCCGCCACCCGGAGAAAGGCTCGGTTGCCGAATTCGCGCGCGCGACCAACCTGCCGGTGATCAACGGCGGCGACGGCCCCGGCGAACACCCGAGCCAGGCCCTGCTCGATCTCTATACGATCCAGCGCGAATTCTCGCGGCTCGGCAAGATCGTCGACGGCGCGCATATCGCGCTCGTCGGCGACCTGAAATACGGCCGCACCGTGCACTCGCTCGTCAAGCTGCTCGCGCTGTACCGCGGATTGAAGTTCACGCTTGTGTCGCCGCCGACGCTCGAAATGCCGGCGTACATCATCGACCAGATCGCGACGAACGGCCACGTGATCGAGCAGACGAACGACCTCGCGGCCGGGCTGCGCGGCGCGGACGTCGTCTATGCGACGCGGATCCAGAAGGAACGCTTCACCGACGAGTCGTTCGAAGGCTACACGCCGGATTTCCAGATCAACCAGGCGCTCGTCGATTCCGCCTGCAAGCCCGACACGCTGATCATGCACCCGCTGCCGCGCGACAGCCGGCCCGGCGCGAACGACCTGTCGGTCGACCTGAACCGCGACCCGCGTCTCGCGATCTTCCGGCAGACCGACAACGGCATTCCGGTGCGAATGGCGATCTTCGCGGTGCTGCTCGGGGTCGAGAATCTCGTCCAGCATTCGATGCGCGACGCGACGTGGCGCCCGCCGGCATACCTCGGGCCGGAGGATGCGGTGTTTCACGGAATCGATTGACCCGCCTCCCGCGTCGCGCGGCTACCCTTGAATGATTCAGTTCAGGGGCCGCGCACGCTGACGTCACGCACAACGCGCCGCCTCGCACGGCGCGTTTGCATTTTCGGCGCGGATGATGCTGGGCAATCCGACAGGTATTACCGGGCCCACGGATCGATGACGCGCAGGCCAGCTGCTTCGAACGGCGCGACGTCGCGTGTGGCCACGATCAAGCCATTTGCTGCGGCGGTTGCAGCGATGAAGCCCTCGGCAGACGCCATCGCATTGCCCGCTGCGCGAGCCTTCGCACGAAGGCTCGCATACGCGTTGCTGGCCGCATCGTCGAACGGCAGGATGCGGCCGCGAAACAGCGGCACGACGCGCTGCTCGATGCTTTGCTCGAGCCAGTCACGTCGTCGCCCTTCCGACAGAGCGGCCACGCCGAATCGCATTTCAGCGAGACTGATCGCTGCAAGAAACAGCGTCTCGACGTTCTGCGCATCGAGCCATTCGATCACGGCCGGGCTCGGCTCGCGCCGCAGCGGCTCGGAAATGACGTTGGTATCGACCAGGATCATTCGAAGCTCATCGGATCGGTTTGCGACCTGTCGCGCGGATCCTCGAAATCGAAACCACCCGCCTCTCGCCCGATTTCAGCCAGCAACGTTCCCAGCCGGGGCCGCCCGCCGGGCCGAACGGCCTGCTCGAGGATGTCGCGCACCTCCGCTTCGGTGCTGCGACCATGTTGCGCCGCGCGGATTCGAAGCGCGCGATGTACCTCGTCGGGCAAATTTCGAACGGTAATCACAGGCATGATGCACCCCGCCACCGTTGCTTTCAATGCATGCATTTTATCGCCTTGCTGTCACCATGGACGAATGAAGATGCAGCCACTGTAGCTCGCTCGATCAGGTCTTCATACTCGGCCATTCGGCCATCCTCGCCCGCCCCGCAAGCCCCGGAGGCCTC
Source organism: Burkholderia sp. Bp9031 (assembly GCF_003857965.1). Taxonomy (NCBI): domain Bacteria; kingdom Pseudomonadati; phylum Pseudomonadota; class Betaproteobacteria; order Burkholderiales; family Burkholderiaceae; genus Burkholderia; species Burkholderia sp. Bp9031. Next base: position 88,915 of record NZ_QTPW01000018.1, on the reverse strand, counting down.
CGCAACATTCGTCAACATTCTTCCCACCAACAAAAACAAGAATGCTTCTCATTTGCAATTAAATTACTTAGAATGCAACCTGAAAACAAATCGTAATAATTCCCGGCGGCATGCACAGTTCCGTAGCACACCGTCTCCGGGGCCACACTGCGAGGTCGAAGCGCACCATGAAGTCCCGTACCGAAGAGCCGAAGCTCGGCAAATTCACCACCTTGTGCAGCGTGCTCGCCGCGAGCCCGGCGTTCGCCGACGGCACGCCGCCGCCCGCCCCGGTCGGCACCGCGGGCCATCTCGCGCCGATCGAGATCCAGGGCAGGACAGAGCACAGCTACAAGGCCGACTTTTCCGCATCCGCGAAATTCACCGCCCCGCTCGTCGACACGCCGAAATCCGTCACCGTGATCCCGCAGGAACTGATCCAGAGCAGCGGCGCGGCAACGCTGACCGAAGCGCTGCGCACCGTGCCCGGCATCACGTTCGGCGCCGGCGAGGGCGGCAACCCGCTCGGCGATCGTCCGTTCATCCGCGGCTACGACACGCAGGGCAGCATGTTCGTCGACGGGATGCGCGACACGGGCGCGACCACGCGCGAGATATTCAACACCGAGCGCGTCGAGATCACCAAGGGCTCCGACGGCGCGTACGGCGGCCGCGGCGGCGCGGGCGGCAGCATCAACCTGATCACGAAAGCACCGCATCTCGGCACGACCGCCGCCGCGAGCGCGGGCCTCGGCACCGACCGCTACCGCCGCTTCACCGCCGACGGCAACTGGCAGTTCGCCGATCATGCCGCGTTCCGCCTGAACCTGATGAGCCACAACAACGACGTCGCCGGCCGCGACGCCGTCAACAACGCGCGCTGGGGCGTCGCGCCGTCGATCGCGTTCGGCCTCGGCACGCCGACGCGCGTGACCGCGAGCTACTACCACCTGCAGACGGACGACATGCCCGACGGCGGCATTCCGTACTTCTACACAACGTCGAACAAGCCCGCGAACGTCGACACGATCTATCCGGCGCCCGTCGACCGCCACAACTTCTACGGCCTGATCGACCGCGACTTCCGCAAGACCACGTCCGACATCAGCACGATCAAGATCGAGCACGACATCACGCCCGGGCTGACGGTGCGCAACACCACGCGCTACACGGAATCGACGCAGGACTACATCTGGACGCAGCCGGACGACAGCCAGGGCAACGTAGTGAACGGCAAGGTCTGGCGCCGCAATAACAATCGCAACAGCGCGATCAACAGTCTCGCGAACCTGACCGAACTGTTCGGCGAATTCCGCACCGGCCCGTTCAAGCACGGCTTCACCACCGGCATCGAGCTGTCGCGCGAATGGGGCAAGCGCGATTCGTACACGGTCGCGACCGACAAGGGCACGATCTGCCAGAAAGGCATCGGCGCGCCGTCGGGCTACAACTGCACGAGCCTGTGGTCGCCGAACCCGAACGACCCGTGGGCCGGGTCCGTCACACGCAACAACGACTATGCGCATGCACGCACCACGACCAAGTCGATCTACGGCTTCGACACGATCGAGCTCGCGCCGCGCTGGCAGGTGAACGCCGGCGTGCGCGTCGACGACTACTCGACCCGCTTCACCGACACCCGGGCGAACGGCGGGAAGACCACCACGCGCGACGACACGCTCGTGAACTGGCAAGCCGGCCTCGTGTTCAAGCCCGCGCGCAACGGCAGCCTCTACGCGTCGTATGCGACCTCGTCGACGCCGGCCGGCATGCTGCTCGGCGAAGGCAGCGAAACGCAGTCGCTCACGCCGGGCCGCGGCGGCGTCGGCCCGAACGCCGATCAGATGGCGCCGGAGAAAAACCGCAGCATCGAGCTCGGCACGAAGTGGAATGTGCTCAACGACAAGCTGTCGCTGACCGCCGCGCTGTTCCAGATCGACACGACGAATGCGCGCGTGACGCTGCCGAACAACCAGTACGCGATGGTCGGCAACAAGCGCGTGCAAGGTCTCGAACTCGGCGTCGCCGGCCAGATCACGAAGCAGTGGCAGGTGTTCGGCGGCTACACGTACATGAAGAGCGAGCTGCGCGACAACGGCAAGGACGCCGCCAACAACGGCCACCGCTTCCCGAACACGCCGAAGCACAGCCTGACGATGTGGTCGAACTACGACGTGACGCCGAAGTTCACCGTCGGCGGCGGTGCGTTCTACATGTCGGAAGTGTTCGGCGATCCCGCGAACCTGCGCGCCGTGCCGTCGTACTGGCGTTTCGATGCGATGGCGCAATACCGGATCAACAAGAAGCTCGACCTGCAGCTGAACGTGAACAATCTGTTCAACCGCACGTACTTCGATCAGGCGTATCCGGCGCACTACGCGTCGATCGCACCGGGCCGCTCGGCGTTCGTCACGCTGAACGCGCGCTACTGATCGATGGAAGCCGTATCGCTGAAGGCGCTGGCGTCGGTATCGCCGCGCGAGTTCGCCGCCATCCTGGCCGGGCCGCCCGAGCGTGCCGTCGCGTGGGTCGCGGTGGCGGCCGACCACGGCATCGTCGACGCGCAGGCCGTCTACGGACAGTACCTGCTCGACGGGCGCGGCGTCGCGCGCGATCCGGCTGCCGCATTCGGCTGGTTCCGGCATGCGGCGCAAGCCGGCCACCCGATGGCGATGAACATGCTCGGCCGCTGCTACGAGTTCGGCTGGGGTACGGCCACGTGCGCGCCGGTGGCCGTGTACTGGTACCGGCTCGCCGCGCAGGCAGGGCTCGACTGGGGCATGTACAACTACGCGACGGCGCTCGCGCTCGGCAACGGCGTCGACGAGGATCGCGCCGCCGCGCTCGACTGGTTCCAGCGTGCGGCCGCGCTCGGCCATGCGAAATCGATCAACCTGATCGGCGGCTTCTACGAGGATGGCTGGATCGTGGCTGTCGATACCGACATCGCGTTCGACCACTATCGCCGCGCGGCCGAGGCCGGCGACTTCCGCGGCCAGTTCAACTACGCCCGGCTGCTGGGCGAGCGCGGGCGCATCGACGATGCACTCATGTGGCTCGCGCGCGTGCCGGCCACCGCGACACCAGCGTTCGTCGCGAAGATGGTCGCGTATCTCGCGTCATCGCCGGTCGACGCTTTTCGGACGGCGGCAATGCAACTGCAGCCGCACGCCACGACCATGGAATCCGCAACATGATGCTTCACATCCCCGAGGTCTTGACCAAGGCACAGGTCGCGCAATGCCGCGACCTGCTCGATGCCGCCGAATGGATCGACGGCAACGCAACGTCGGGTGCGCAATCGGCGCTCGCGAAACGCAACCGGCAATTGCCGGAAAGCTCGCCCGTCGCGCGTGCGGTAGGCGATGCGATCGAGGATGCGCTGGCGCGACATGCGCTGTTCTTTTCGGCAGCGCTGCCGCTTAAGGTGTTTCCGCCGCTGTTCAATCGCTACGAAGGCGGCGAGACGTTCGGCACGCATGTCGACAACGCGATCCGGCTGCTGCGCGGCACGGATTTTCGCGTACGCAGCGATCTGTCGGCAACGCTGTTTCTCGAGGAGCCCGATGCGTACGACGGCGGCGAGCTGTGCGTGGAAGATACGTATGGCGTGCATCGCGCGAAACTGCCGGCAGGCGATCTCGTGCTGTATCCGGCATCGAGCCTGCATCGGGTGACGCCGGTCACGCGCGGCGAGCGCGTCGCATCGTTCTTCTGGATCCAGAGCATGGTGCGCGACGATGGCGACCGCACGCTGCTGTTTCAACTCGATACGCAGATTCAGGGGTTGTCTGCGGAAAAAGGCGCGACGGATCCGACGGTCATTTCATTGACGGGGATTTATCACAACCTGTTGAGGAAGTGGGCGGATGCGTAGGGTGAACCGGTAAAGCCGTTGCCGTCACGGAAAACGCCGGCCGAGACCGTCCCGCTCGTCGCTTGCATCAGGTCGCCACGCCGGCCTAAAATGACCATCGTCAAATGACCATGCTCATATCATGATGCCACACGCTCCCGTCTCCAAATCCGAATTCAAGGCTCGCGCACTCGAGTACTTCCGGCTCGTCGAGGCGTCAGGCGAAAGCCTCATCGTCACCGATCACGGCAAGCCGACGCTCGAGATCCGGCCGTACCACGCCCGCGAAGCTCAGCCGTTGGACATATTGCGCGGCTCGGTCATGCGCTACGACAATCCTCTCGATCCGATTGCGGATGATGATTGGGAGGCGTCGCGGTGATCGTGCTGGATACGCATGCATTGGTGTGGTGGGTGGCGGGCGATCCGTCGCTCAGCAAGAAGGCCAGAAGCGCGATCGATCGCGCGCGCAATGAGGGCACGCTCGCCGCGTCCGCGATCTCCGCATGGGAAATCGCGATGCTGGTGCGCAACGAGCGCCTCGCGCTGACGATGGACGTCGATGCGTGGCTCGCGACGGTCGCTCAGATCGATGGCATGCGCTTCGTGCCGATCGACGCCGACATCGCCGCAAAGTCCACCGCCCTGCCCGGCACGTTCCACAAGGATCCGGCCGATCGCATGATCGTTGCGACCGCACGGCGGCTCGGCGCGCCGCTGGTCACGCGTGACGAAAAGATCCGCGCTTACGCACACGTCAAGACACTTTGGTGACGGTCATATACGCGTCGGCCGAATCGCAACACGGGCACCCACGGCCGCAATTCGACAGGCGATTCGTCTGATCGAACCGAGTGCGATGGTCGCACGAAACCGTCAACTACCGCTCGGCGCTCTACCACGCACCTGTTTCACGAATTACGCGTCCGAACGGCGGCATTGGTCGTTCGGTAACCGCTATTGGGCCGCAATACAACGCGAATCGCACGCCGTTTACGGCCCAACCGACGAAAGCACGCGCACCGAAGCCCCCACCGACATTCTTTCCGGCTGCCATGCCCGCGCATCGGTAACATCCGCACTTGCCGATCCCCGCCCGCTCCCGCACAATCGGGCCACCTGCCTTCCTCCCCCGCGCCGATGTCCTATGCGTCACTCGCCACCGGCGTCCTGCTCGCCGGCGGTCTCGGTCAACGCTTCGACCCAAGCGGTCTGCACAGCAAGCTGCTCGCGCTGCTTCCCGACGGCACGCCCGTTGCGGTCGCGGCCGCGCGCCATCTCGCGGCGGCCACGGCCGACGTGATCGCCGTCGTGCGTCCCGGCGCCGAAAAGCTCGCGATCCTGTTGAACGAAGCCGGCTGCCAGGTCGTCTATGCGCTCGACGCGACGCGCGGCATGGGTGCAAGCCTTGCAGCCGGCGTGCGCGCCACGCCGGAAGCAACCGGCTGGCTGGTCGCGCTCGGCGACATGCCGTGGATCGCCGCGCCCACCTACGAAGCGGTCACGCGCGCCCTAGACGCCGACGACGCATCGATCGTCGCCCCCGTGCATCGCGGCATGCGCGGCCATCCGGTCGGTTTCGCCGCGCACCACTACGATGCACTCGCCGCGCTCGACGGCGATGCCGGCGCCCGTGCGCTGTTCGCCAGCGCGCCGGTGAACCTGCTCGACGTCGACGATCCCGGCATCCTGCGCGACGTCGATACGCCCGCGGATCTGCGCTGACATCGGCGCCCGCCAGCCGCATCGTGCATCGCGGATGCCTGTCGTCGCGCGAGCCGGCGCGACACCTGCAGAAGCTCGCATGTCGCCGCCAATCCGCATGCCGCCACGAGAATCGCGCTGCAAAGACCCGCCCGATTGCCTATAACGGAGACGAGGCGCATCCGCCGCGCCACCGCCGTCACGCATTGCGCGAGTTCCCCATGGACCACACGACCCCGATGCCCGAGCCCCCGGCCGACCCGAACCGCGATCCGGAAGACGATCCGCTGTCGCCACCGCCGCCGGGGCATCCTCACGACAACCCGCAGCAACCGGACGGACCGCCGAGCAAGGACCCCATTTAGCCGCGCATCGGCAGCCGTCGCATTGGTCGGCGCGTTCCCCAAACGGACGCGGAACCACGCGCCGGACGCGCCTGCCGCTACACCACCGCGCTTTCCCGCGCGGCGCGTACCTCGTACGTCTTCAGATGGTTGTACGCGATTCGCAGCAGCGACAGCGCATCCGCCGCCTGCGGGTCGCGGCGCGCGAGCAGGTCGCCGATCACGTGATCAGCCTCGACCCGCGCGCGGTTCTCGACGTCGCGCAGCATTGACGCGGTCAGCGGCGATGGCGTCAGCACCATCCGCTGCATCCGCTCGACCGCCGCCGGATCGGGCCGATAACCGTTGTGCGCGGCGATCGCATTGCATTCGTCGAGCATCGTCTCGAGCAGGCGTCGACCGTCCGGCGCGGCGAGAATGTCGCCGATCGAACCGCGAAACAGCGACGTGCTCGCCGCGAGCGTCGCGAGAAACACCCACTTGTCCCACATCCGCGCGGCAATGTCGTCGCTGAGCGTCGCATCGAAGCCCGCGCCGCCGAGCACGTCGGCCACCGCGCGCACGCGCGCCGATGCGCCGCCGGCGAGTTCGCCGAACGACAGCCCGTGCGTGTCGTTCAGGTGCACGATCCGCTGCTCGCGATCGAGCGTCGCCGCGATCACGCACAGGCCGCCCAGCACCTGCGCGGCACCGAACCGATCGCGCAGCACGTCGAGATGGCGCATCCCGTTGAGCATCGGCAGGATCAGCGTCGACGGCCCGACGAACGGCGCGAACGACGCAATCGCATCGTCGAGGCTGTAGGCCTTGCAGCTCAGCAGCACCAGGTCGAACGGCGCGGCCGCATCGCTCGCGCGCACCGTCTGCACGTTCGCGAGCGTCAGGTCGCCGCGCGGGCTGCGGATCAGGAGCCCGTCGCGCGCGAGCGCGGCCGCGCGGCCGTCGCGCACCAGGAACGTCACGTCGCGCCCCGCCGCCGCGAGCCGGCCGCCGAAGTATCCGCCGACCGCGCCGGCCCCCACCACCAGAATTCTCATCGATGCCTCCTTTCGGCTTTCGGGTTCGTTCGACGTCGCCGGCCCGCGCCCCGCCGTCCGGGCACGATGCGCAGCCGTCATCGCCCGACAGTATAGCGATGCTGCATATGTATATGCATAGATACCCATGGCGGGCTCGACGGTATCGCCCGGTTGCCCCCGGTTGACGTTTCTCAGGGATTTCCCGCCTACGGCAACGTGCGTTGCGCGCCGTCAAAGAGTTATCCCGTCACGCCGTCCCGGCGCGCTTGTTCGACCGACCAACCTCACTACCCATGCGCACCCTTTCCCTGAACCAGAAACTCGCCTCGATGATCGTCATTCTGTGGCTCGGCCTGCTCGTGATCGCCGGCATCGGCGCGTGGCAGACGCGCGCGTCGATGATCACGGATCGCCGCGACCAGCTTGCGTCGCTGGTCGCGCAGGCGACGAACGTCGCCGATCATTACTACAAGCTGTCGCAGCAGAATGCGTTGCCGGAAGCCGACGCAAAGCAGAAGGCGCTCGAAGCCATCGCCGCGATGCGCTACGGCACCGACGGCTACATCTCGATCAACGACTCGAAGCCGGTGATCGTGATGCATCCGATCAAGACCGAACTCAACGGCAAGGACGTGTCGAATTTCGCGGATCCGAACGGCAAGCACCTGTTCGTCGAGATCGTGAAGGCCGGCAACGAGGAAGGCGGCAAGGGCTTCGTCCAGTATCTGTGGCCGAAGCCGGGTGCCGACAAGCCGCAGGACAAGACCAGCGCGGTGCAGCGCTTCGCGCCGTGGGACTGGTATCTCGTGACGGGCATGTACATGGACGACGTACGTTCGGCCGTGCTCGCGAGCATCGGCCGCTGGTTCGCGATGACGGCCGTGCTCGGCGCGATCGCGACGGCCGTGATGGTGCTCGTACTGAAAAGCGTGCGCGCGAACCTCGGCGGCGAGCTCGAAGTCGCGCTCGACGCCGCACAGCGGATCGCGCAGGGCGACCTGACCGCGCGCGTGGACGTGAAGCACGACGATCGCGGCAGCCTGCTGCATGCACTGCAGACGATGCAGAGCGGGCTGATCGACATGGTGTCGCGCGTGCGGCTGGGCACGGAGAACATCAACGTCGGCGCAAGCGAGATCGCGTCGGGCAACACCGACCTGTCGCAGCGCACCGAGGAACAGGCGGCCGCGCTCGTGCAGACCGCATCGAGCATGGACCAGATGACCGCGAACGTGAAGCAGAACGCGGACAGCGCCGCCCAGGCCGCGACGCTTGCCAGCCAGGCCGCGCAGGTCGCGACGCGCGGCAGCGAAGTGGTCGACGATGTCGTGCGCACGATGAACGAAATCACCGACCGCTCGCACAAGATCGGCGACATCATCGGCGTGATCGACGGGATCGCGTTCCAGACCAACATCCTCGCGCTGAACGCGGCCGTCGAAGCGGCGCGCGCGGGCGAACAGGGCCGCGGCTTCGCGGTGGTCGCGGCCGAGGTGCGCTCGCTCGCGCAACGCTCGGCGACGGCCGCGAAAGAGATCAAGTCGCTGATCGTGTCGTCGAACGAGACCGTCGAGCACGGCGCGACGCTCGTCACGCACGCGGGCGAGACGATGGCCGAAATCGTGCAGTCGGTACGGCGCGTCAACGAGATCCTCGACGAGATCAGCCATGCGTCGCGCGAGCAGAGCGCGGGGATCGAGCAGGTCAACCGCGCGGTGGGCGAGATGGACCAGGTCACGCAGCAGAACGCGGCGCTCGTCGAGGAAGCCGCTGCCGCCGCGCATTCGCTGCGCGACCAGGCCGAAGCGCTGCGCGACGCGGTCACGCGGTTCGCATTGCCGGCCTGACATCAGCCGAGCCGAGCGAACTCCCCGCCTAACCCGGCGGAGTTCGCCTGGCGGGCCGACACCGCGCGGTGCCGGCCCCGGCCTGCGCCTCTCCCGCGCCTCTTTCGCACCTACCCCGCGCCGGTTGGCCGGCTCACGGCTTGGCGCCACCGAACCCCAGCCCCGCCGCCCGCTGGACCAGCTCGATATCGTTGGTCACGCCGAGTTTCTTCATCGCGCTGACCTTCTGCGCACTGACCGTCTGCTTGCCCTTGTTCAGCCGCTGCGCGATCGTCTTGATCGGCACGCCGGCCAGATAAAGGCGAATCACCTCGATTTCGCGCGTCGACAGTTTCACCGGCGGCTGATCGTGTTCGACGAGCGCATCGAGCGCGCGCCGGACGAGCGGCGACAGGTAGCGCCCGCCGCTGTAGCTCGAATGGATCGCGGTGACGATGTGGCCGACTTCGTCGAACTTGCTGACAAGGCTCGCGCGGCCTTGCGCGAGGATCGAGCGGAAGATCAACGGATTCTCGTTCCCGACCAGCGCGACGATCCCGATGTTCGGACGCGAGCGGCGCAACCAGTCGAACAGCGCGAGGCCGTCCATCTGCGTGTCACGGCCGATCGCATAGTCGACCAGCGCGATATCGCAGTCGATGCTGCCCAGCGCCTCGACCAGTTCGCCCGGCGTCCGGGAGACGCCAACGAGATCGATCGCGCACATGCCGCCGGCAATGTGCTCCACGCCGGCCAGCGTCAGCGGCCAGTCGTATGCGAAAACTGTGCGAATACTGAATTTCCCCATGCGCAATTCCAGAAGGTTCGCCGGGCCGCGTGACGCGAAATGCGTGCGCGGCCGGATCGGCGTTGAATCGACGGTCGGGATATTTTTATCCCGACCGTTATTCTAGGAAGCGGCGCGCGGCCGGGATATCGGACGACGTATAGATTGGCCCGCAGGAACGTAATACGAGTTTGATATTTGCACCGGTCCGACCGATCGGCGGCAGCCTGAGTCGGCCGGACGGCCGACATCGCACGCGGCACGGGCCGCACGGACGGCCCACGGGGTAAAATTGCGGCCTTTGCATGCCACTCCGGGCGACCGGCCGCGGGCAGCGCGCCGCTCGCGGCCGCGCGCCCCGCCCGTTCGCCACGCTTCCTCCATGACCGAATCCGATCTGCAATCCGACGACACCACCATCCACGAAGACGGCCTCTGGCGCGACAACGGCTGGATGGCCCGCATCATCAAGAACGAAGACGACGACGGCTGGGCCGTCGAGATGATCAAGGACGGCGAAGCCGAGCCCGCGCTCGTCGGCCCGTGGACGATGGGTCGCGACAAGAAGAACCCGAAGCCGATGGACGCGAACGCGTTCCGCACGCTGGTAAAGACCGCGACCGAGGTGCTGATGCGTCACGAGCAGCAGCGCCGCGCGATGCTGCACAAGGAAGTGACGGTCCAGGACGACGACGGGCAGGATGTGTCGGTGACGCTCGACATCGTGCCGGACGAGTTCGAGCCGTATGCGCAACTGAAGGCGTTCGACCCGTACGGCGAGCTGCTGGCCGACGCGAAGGTGTCCGCCGGGTTCAAGCTCAACAAGGCCAGCGCCGCACGCTGGGTCGAATCGGACTTCGAACGGCCGGCCTGACGCCACGGGCCGGCGGCCGCGCGATGCGAGGCCGCGTGCCGCGCGGGCGCAACCGGCGTCAGTCGTGCAGGCCGTGCGCGATCATCAGGCGGTACAGCGTCGCGCGCGAAACCCCGAGTTCCGTCGCGGCGTCGGCATACTGGCGCCGATGCCGCAACAGCGTTTCCTCGATCGTGCGCCGCTCTGCCTGCCGGCGCGCGTCGACGAGCGTAGGCGGCCGGTGCGACGTGTACTGGTTCAGTTCGAGATCGACGGCCGAGATCAGCGGGCCGTTCGTCATCACGACCGCGAAGCGGATCCGGTTGATCAGCTCGCGCACATTGCCTGGCCACGCATAACTGTGGATCGCCTCGATCGCGCACGGCATGAAGCCGCGAATCCGGTGCGAGGCGTCGTCGCGATAGCGCCGCAGCACGTGGTCGGCGAGCAGCATGATGTCGCGGCCGCGCGCGCGCAGCGGCGGCTCGTCGATGCGCAGCACGCACAGGCGGTAATACAGGTCCGCACGGAATCGCCCCGCCTGCATCGCGGCCTCGAGATCGACGTGGGTCGCGGACACGATCCGCACGTCCACCGGAATCGACGCGTGCCCGCCGAGTCGCTCGATCTTGCCCTCCTGCAGGAACCGCAGCAGGCTCGCCTGGCTCTCGAACGGCATGTCGCCGATTTCGTCGAGAAACAGCGTGCCGCCGTGCGCGGACTCGATGCGGCCGATCTTGCGCTGGTGCGCGCCGGTGAACGCGCCGCGTTCATGACCGAACAGCTCGGCCTGCAGCAGCGTCGACGGGATGGCCGCGCAATTCACGGCGACGAACGGCGCGTCGGCGCGCGACGAATGCTGGTGGATCGCCGCCGCGGTCAACTCCTTGCCGGTGCCGGATTCGCCGGCGATGAACACCGTGGCCTCGGTGCTCGCGACCTTGCGGATCGTCGCGAACAGGCGGCGCATCGCGTCGCATGCGCCGATCATCGCACCGCCGGGCGGCGCGGCATCGGCATCCGGTTCGCTTTCCGCCAGTTTCAGCATCCCGTACGCATGGCCGACGAGATAGCCGATCGTCGTGTAGGCCGTCGCGTTGCGCACGTAGTCGAAGCAGCACTGGCGGATCAGGCGCGCGATGGTGGCGTCGCGCAGCCGCTCGTCATCGGCGAGCGCGACCCAGCCGATACGCGGATCGCGCAGCAGCGCCTCGAACGATGCGACGTCGGGTGACGCGAAATCGCCAAAATCGACGACGCCCGCATGCAGCCGGTTCGTCTTGACGAGATTGAGTGCGTCCGCAACGGACTTCGCGCGCCATACGTCCCAGCCGCGCGATGCGAGACAGTCGACGAGCTCCGCGTCGGGATGCTGCGACAGATAGACGAGCGGGCGCGACGGCGCGGTGTGGTGAGCCCGGACCGCGACGAACGGCGGCGCGCATGCGGCCCGTTCCCGCTCCTGCGGGCCTGACAGTCTGATCGGACAGCAATGGTTCACGATGACCTCATTGCATAGGGTTGTCCGGCGGAGTGGGCGGCGCGCTGCGCGGCGGGCCTCCCTGTCCGCGCTGCGCTGTGCTGCCTGCGTGTCCGCTCGGGAACGTTTCGTTATCGGCAGAACACGACACGCTGCGTATAGATCTGCGGTTCGACGACGGGCCGCGCGGCCTGGTTGAGCTCTTCGCGGTAGGCACGGTAGGTCTTGCCGTTCACCGTCACTTCCGTCGCGGGCGCCGTCTCGATCGTGTTCAGCCCCTTGCGTTGCCAGTCGTCGACCCGCGCCGACGCGGACAGGCTCGACTCGCCGGCGATCTTCTGCGTGATCGCGCTGCTATCGCTCCACGGCTGGGTCTGCATGTCCTCCGCGTGCTGCATCGCGCCGACCGTCTTGCCGGTCGGGGTCGGCCCGCGCTGCGCTTCGAACGGCGCGCCGCGGCCGTACACCGGCGATCGCCATGATGGCGCGTGTCCTTCCTCCGGCATCATGTAAATCATCTGCGGATCGCCGACCATCATCATCGGCACGCATGCCGTGTTGTCCGGGCGGCCGAGCGTCGTCAGCGCCTGCTGGACGCTCGCGGCGTTCGCGAGGGTCTGCTCGCTCAGGATGACAAAGACCGCAGGGTTCTGGAAAACCGACTGCGCAGCGGCTTGTGTGCCGCACAACAGCAGAGCGACCAAAAAGATCCTCATGATTGAGGCCTCCTTGTACCCTCGTCAGGCAAAAAGAGGTGTTGACCTCGGGGATGGGACCAACACCCGTCAAACTTGCGACGTGCGTCGCGCAGCGGATCCGGCTGCTCCCGTGCGACCGGCATGCCGATCGCACGAGAGCCGGGCCCGCAGGCTCACGACGACGTGCTCGTCGAGATGACGGTCGGGGCCGGCATCGCCGGTACGGCCGGGCTAGCCTGCTGGTCGACCGTGGCCGGCGCCGGATCGGATGCGGCCGGCATCTCGGCCGACGGTGCGGGCGCGGCAGCGGATTCGACCGCGTCCGTCGCCTTCGCGTCGGCAGCCGGCGTGTCGGCCGCCGCAGCCGCTGCGGCAGGCTGCGCGGCTTCCGGCGCGGGCGCTTCGGCTGCTGCCTGCGGAGCCGGTTCGGCTGCCTTCGCATCGATCGCGGGCGCTGCTGCGTCGGCAGCCTGCGGCGCGGCGTCGGTCGCGGCCGGTGCGGCTTGCGCGGTGTCCGGCGCCTTCGCGTCGGCATCCGGCGTTGCCGCGGCTTGCGCTGCGGTGTCGGCTGCAGCCGGTGCCGGTTCAGGCGCCTTGTCGGCAACTGCCGGCACGGGTTCCGGCGCCTTCGTGTCGACCGCCGGCGCCGCTGCCGCTTGCGCGGCGGCGTCGGTTGCGGCCGGTGCGGGTTCCGGTGCCTTGTCGGCAACCGCCGGTGCGGGCTGTTCCGGCGCCTTGTCGGCGACGGCCGGCGCTGCCACGATCGCGGCAGCAGGCACCGCGCTCATCGCGGCCGGTGCGGCGGCGGGCACGGCGCTCACCGCCGGTGCGGCTGCGGCAACCGGTGCGGCTGCGACAGCCGGTGCGGCTGCGACAGCCGGTGCGGCGGCAGGCACGACGGCAGCGGCTTGCGACGCCTTCACGGCGGCTGCCTGCGTCGCGGCAGGCACCGCGCTGACGGCCGGCATGGCGATCGACGGCGCGGGCACCGGCACCGGGATCGGCGCCGTCTGGACCGCGGTCGTCGCCACCGGGCGCGTCTGCACCGGCGCGGCCGCGTCGAGCGGCGGCAGGCCCATGCGGTTGCGCACGATCGGATCGCGATACTTCACGTCGTCGGCCACGGTCGCTTCGGCGGAAGGTGCCACGTTCGAACGTGCGAGCGGCGCGGTCGTGCCCGGGCACAGGTGTCCGGTTGCCTCCACCGCGCGCCGGTTCGCATCGCTCTGGCAGAGCAGCGCGAGCGCGACGTCGGTCAGCCCCATCGCGCGGAATTCACGCGCATCGAGACGACGCACGCATGCCTGGTCGACCAGGGTCGTGCCGCCGGTCGCGCCGAACCCCGGGAACGACACGCCGACGCTCACCGAACCCATGCAGGTATCGGACAGCGTGGTCGTGAGGCCGGGCGCCTGGATCGCCGGGTTCGTCTTGATCGTCTGGGTACCCGAGTAGTTGACGTTTTCCGATGCCTGGGTGTTGTACGGGTTGGTGCCGGGCGAACCGGCCGACTGAAGCGCGCTCACGCCCTGCGGCGTCACGTTCGAGCCGCCGCTCGTGGAGGACGGCATCGTCAAGTTGACCTGCACGCTCGAATTGCCGCTGCTGCGAACCCCGCTGCTGCTGGTGGCATTGCCGCCGCGCGAGCTCGTCGTGTTCGTGTTCATGCTCGAGCCGCCGCCCTGGCTGATCGCAGTCGAACCGCTTGACGATTGCGAACTCGAGGTCGAATCCGCTGTTTGCGCTTGGGCACCGATCGTGGCCATCGCGAACATTGCCGCACATGCCACCCTGATCTTGTTGCTGTTCATTTCACTCTCCGGACGAGGTTTGACCTCCCACCCAGGCAACCGTACTAATTCCCCTGAATTCCTTCAGCTTTGCCCGCTTCCCCGAACTGCTTCCAGCCGCTACCCAGCTGGGACCATGAGCCGCCCGACATTCCCGGCCATGCCTGGGAGTCCGGTGTGCCGATGGCACTGCCCGACGAAAGCGTTTGTTGTTGTGACGGGTTGGTTGTAGGGTTTGACGTCTGCAAATTTGATTGCACGTCCTCGGCAGCACGGTCAGCGCCATATGCCGTCAGAGACGCGAGCATCAGAGCGGCGGCAATCAGTTTCTGCTTCATGCCAACTCCTTACTTGAACAAAAGCGCGAGAAAAGAGACCAGAGTCGCTGGGAAACTGGTCCCCCCGCACCTGTCTATTGACTGCTTCCGGTCGCGCTCGAACTGCCCTGGCTTCCGCCCGATGCGGACGGCGAGCCGGCCGGACCGGTACTCCACACGGTCGACGAGTTGGTGTGATTCGAACCCGCGATCGCACCGGACCCGCCCATACCCGTCAACCCGGTGGCCCCAGCGTTGGCAATACCCTGGTCGTTCCCGCCCGAGGCCGTGTAGTGATTCGCGCCGAGTACGATCGTGGCGGTCACCCCTCCCGACAGCGCATTCGCGTTCTCGTTCGTGCTGCTGTTTCCACCGTACGAGCCTGCGGCACCGATACCGCCGCCTGCCGCGAACGCGCCCCCGTTCGAGCCCCAGCCGCTGGCCGTCGAAGTCGAGTTGTGAAAGGCGGTTGCCGTGCCGGTGGAACCAGCGGGTGTCACGGTACTTCCTGCGTTCGCGCCAGCGACCGAATTCGAATTGCTCGTATAGCTGCCGGAGCCGATCAGTACCGAACCGGAGACACCCGCTGCAACGGATTGCGTCTGGTTGGTCGTGGTCGATCCGGCGGCCAGTACGGCCGACGATAGGACGGTAAGCGCTGTCGCTAAAATGACTTTGGCTTTCATAGCAATCCCTTGCTCTGAGAAGGTTCGGCGGTGGCGGAGCCGGGTCTGCCCCGATCGAGCGGAACCCGGCATCCGCGCCGCCAGCCAATGACGAACGCTACGCGCCGCGGCTTAGTGGTGATACGTCCAGCCGATCGAGCTGGCATTCGCACCGCTGTTGCCGCCCGCTTGTGCGCCGCCAAAGCCGAAGCCGCCCACCGTCGACGTTTGGGTGTGGTTCGTGTACGAGATCGAACCGCTGCCCGGGCCTCCGGCAATCGCGCCGGCCGCGCCGAGTGCGGCACCCGAATCGGTCGCAGTGAAGTGGCCGAACCCGGCGACCCCGGCCATCGTCGAACCGCCGCTCGACGAGCTGGTGCTCGACACCGTGCCGCTGCCGGCGAATGCTGCACCCGAAACTGCCAGCACTGCTGCTGCAATCAGAAGCTTCTTCATGGTCGACTCCATAACGGCGTGGACGGAACAAGCAAGGAAAGCTGCACGCCTTCAACTTCCCTGCCTTGAGCAATCCTCAAAAAATAAGGATCACTATCAAATTACAAAAAATAGATTCACCGATAATTCGATATACCGCAATTTCGGCCAGTCGAATTTTAGGTTCGTATTTTTTAGTTTTCCGAACTTTTTTATAGGTATTTTCGATAATTACTATCGATTTTTGGATTATCGGAAAACAAATTGCCTCTCACACCCGCAAACGTGCATTCGCCGTTCGGGATTAATTTTTTCGATATTTTGCTCACACGGAATGCCGGCACATGGCATCCGATTCAGCGATCGAAAATACGTGAATATGGTTTTGCACCGCAAATGCAGCGCCATCGAAAACATGCGAGTTATCGTGGCTATAACAGGCCTGCATTACAGTCAGGCGGCATCGCTTCTCCCTGAGCTATCGACCAACGATCTGCCGGGCAATCCGGCCGACGAGCGTTCGAGCTAATCTGGACAGCGCCGGCATGCGCCCGGCGCAATCGATACGGCCCTGCACGGTCGAAGACGATTCGGCGTCAAGCTGTCCGGCACGAACAGCCTGGTCCTTCCGGACGAACCGAATGAAAGGAAGCACCGCTGTCGGCCGGTTGCCGTGCGGAACGCGCGGATGTGGGGAAACCGGCAGCGACGAACCCGCGACGCTGGCACTGCATCGCAAGTCGTACCCCAAGCTGTCTGACTACCCCATGAGTGCGCAAGGAATGCGCGGATCAAGATACCGCTTCTGGTCTTCATTGCCGTTTCCCCGACTGCTTATTGACGAGTTGGCCGCCCCCCATCTTTGTTGCTTCAGGTCGACCGCTCGCCGGTACGTCCAATACCGCAAGCAGCATGCCACGCATGAATCCACCGACCTTTGCGCGTCGCGACCCGCCTGCGTCGCCCCGTCATCTCGCCGAAACCCGCGCTTTTTGTTTCAGGAATGTATCGCAACAACGGCCGGCGACATGCATCGATCCTTGAATGCCACGAAGCAATGCCGGAAAGGCCGACGAATACGGCGCATCGGGCCTCGTGAAAGGCGCAACTGAACGGGTGTTTCAAACCTGAGAATGCACTGTCGCATATTCCGGTCGATGCGCACTTTTCGCCCGCGAAGCGCCTGCTGCGCCCGATTCGACGGCGTTTCGGTGCCGCGCCGAGCACGCATCGAATCGCGCGACATCCGTTTTCGTACGCCGATGCGACGGGCATCGAGGCGCTGCCGGATGTGCGTACCGCACAGAGCCCACCACGCGTTTGATTCATCCGTGAAAATACCGACGGGATCAAGCGTCGAGCGACAACGCAAGCGAGCGACAAAAAAGCAGATTCAGTTCGGGCCAGCACGACTTTCATCCGCCCGCATATTTGTGAAAAACCTGTGACGCTTGCGCACCGCCCTTCAATACGCCTGATCCATCTTTACTTTTCTCATTCGACTCGCCGACAGCCGATGCCGGCGACCGTCGCGTTTCAATGCGCAAATCCCGCTGGCTTCACGCCGGATCGGACGACGCGCGATACGCGGAGGAAACATTTCCGAATGGGGACATCGGCAGCAATTCTCATCGCTGAAACATGCTCGTGCAACGCTGGATTTACCACTGGAAATCCGCCGTAATACGATTTTTTGCGCATTTCGACAGGCCGCTTCGTACCGGGCCGGAAAATGCCGCATCCGTGCGCCAGATCGCAGGATTCATGCGTGAAACCGAAGCACATGTGCAGCGCGGCTGCGCGGTATGCGGCCCGGATGCAGCATGCAATTGGCGTCCCTGGCATGCCGATTGCTCGAGATTCGATTTCGATGTGCGCCAGTGCGACCCGCGTGCGGGGCCACGAATCGCCGCGTCGTTCCGGAAAACGACCGCCATCGCAACATGGCCGACACCGCAGTTACGTGCCGAGCAGTTCCTTCTTGCGCAGGTGCACGACGTCGCGCATCGGCGGCGCACCGAACAGCCGGCTGTATTCGCGGCTGAACTGCGACGCGCTTTCGTAGCCGACGGTCGCGGCCACCGAACCGACGTCGCCGCCCTGCCGCAGCAGCAACCGCCGCGCCTCGTGCAGCCGCAACTGCTTCTGGTACTGCAGCGGGCTCAGCGTGGTCACGTGCTTGAAGTGATGGTGTAGCGACGACACGCTCATGTTGACCGCCTGCGCGAGCGTGTCGACGCGCATCGGCTCCGCGTAGTGATCGCGGATCCACTCGATCGCGCGCGCGATCCGGTGCGTCTGGCTGCCCGCGACGGCCATGTGCCGCAGCCGCGTGCCCTGCCCGCTCGTCATCAGCCGATACAGCAATTCCTTTTCGATCAGCGGTGCGACCACCGGAATGTCGGCTGGCGTATCGAGCAGCCGCAACAGCCGCAGCGCGGCATCGAGCAGCGGCGGCGTCAGCTCGGTAAGCGCGATGCCCTCGCCTTCGGGGCCCGCGTCGGGTTCCGGCAGCCGCATCTCGGCCGCGAGTTCGACGATGCGCTGCGGATCGAGCGTGAGCGACAGGCACAGATAAGGCGCGTCCGGCGACGCCTGCGTGACGCGCGAGAGAATCGGCAAGTCGATCGACGCAATCAGGCAATTCCGCGTGTCGTATTCGTAAGCCTGGCCGGCCACGATCACGCGCTTCGCGCCCTGCGCGGCGATCACGAGCGCGGCGCGCGACACGCCGCAACCGAGATCGACCGGATGCGTATGCCGGTGCAGCATCAGTGCCGGCACGGCCGTCGAGTGGGAACCGTCCGCGGGCGCGAAACGGCCGATCAGCGACGCCAGCTCGCGCCGCCCGGATTCGCGCGACGCCGCGATATCGGTCATGTCCATGACGGATTCCTCGCTTGATTTCCCTGAATCGCGGGAGCATAGCGAATCGCTCGCCGCCGCGCCGGGGATTTGCAGGATTGTTCAATAAATTTGCAGGATTGGGTAGCCGTAAAGACCGACCGTTCGCGCACACTGCCACCTGATCCGGCGCATGCCGGGTTTTCCCCACGGAGACAAAAAATGCCCACCACGTTTGTCCTGAACGGCAAGAGCGTCACGCTCGACGCCGATCCGTCGATGCCCGTCCTCTGGGCGATCCGCGAACACGCGGGGTTGACCGGCACGAAGTTCGGCTGTGGCATGGCGCAGTGCGGCGCCTGCACGGTCCATCTCGAAGGCCAGGCCGTACGCTCGTGCGTGCTGCCGCTCGCCGGCATCGCGGGCAAGCACATCACGACGATCGAAGGGCTGCAGAGCAAGCCCGCGCAGGCCGTGCAGGCCGCCTGGGTGAAGCTGCAGGTGCCGCAGTGCGGCTATTGCCAGTCCGGCCAGATCATGTCGGCCACCGCGCTGCTCGAACAGAATCCGAAGCCGACCGACGACGACATCGATGCCGCGATGAACGGCAACATCTGCCGCTGTGCGACCTACGCCCGCATCCGCGCCGCGATCCACGACGCGGCCACGACGCTGGGAGCCTGACCATGACGATCGAACTCGACAATCCCGGTTCGGTGCGACCGTCGCGCCGCACGTTCCTGAAGGCCGCGGGCGCCGCGGCCGCCGTCAGCCTGACGATCGGCTTCGAATGGGCCGGCCTCGGCCGCCGCGCGCTCGCCGCGACGGCACCCGCCGCCGATTTCGCGCCGAACGCGTTCCTGCGCATCACGCCCGACGGCGCGGTCACGGTCATCGCGAAGCACGTCGAGATGGGCCAGGGCGCATACACGGGCATCGCGACGATCGTCGCCGAGGAGCTCGACGCGGACTGGTCGAGCGTGCGCGTCGAAAGCGCGCCGGCCGATGCGAAGCGCTATGCGAACCTCGCGTTCGGCACGATGCAGGGCACGGGCGGCAGCTCGGCCATGTCGAACTCGTGGCAGCAGCTGCGCGAAGCAGGCGGCAAGGCGCGCGCGATGCTCGTGTCGGCCGCGGCGGCCCGCTGGAAGGTGCCGGCCGGCGAGCTGACCACCGCGAACGGCGTCGTCACGCATGCGAAGAGCGGCAAGACGGCCGCCTACGGCACGCTGGTTGCCGACGCATCGAAACTGCCGGTGCCCGACAAGGTCACGCTGAAGCAGCCGGCCGATTTCAAGCTGATCGGCCATCGCATTCCGCGCGTCGACGCGTCGGCCAAGTCGAATGGCACCGCGCATTTCACGCTCGACACCACGTTCCCCGGCATGCGCGTCGCGCTGTTGCAGCGCCCGCCGCGCTTCGGCGCGACGGTCAAGTCGTTCGACGCGACGGCCGCGAAGGCCGTGCCGGGCGTCGTGGCGGTCGTGCAGGTGCCGCACGGCGTCGCGGTCGTCGCGACCGGCTTCTGGGCCGCGAAACAGGGCCGCGACGCGCTGAAGATCGACTGGGACGAAGCGAACGCCGAAAAGCGCGGCTCGGACGAGATCATGCGCGAATACCGGCAGCTCGCCGCCAAGCCCGGCGCGTCGGCGCGCAAGGACGGCGATGCCGACGCGGCGATCGCGGGCGCCGCGCGCAAGGTCAGCGCGACCTACGAATTCCCGTATCTCGCACATGCGCCGATGGAGCCGCTCGACGCGGTCGTCAAGCTGACGGGCAACAGCTGCGAGATCTGGGCCGGCGACCAGTTCCAGACGGTCGACCAGGGCAACGCGGCCAAGGTTGCGGGCCTGAAGCCCGAGCAGGTGCAGATCCACACGCTGTACGCGGGCGGCAGCTTCGGCCGGCGCGCGAACGCGTGGTCGGACTACGTGGTCGAGGCCGTGTCGATCGCGAAGGCGCTCGGCGCGGACGGCAAGCCAGTCAAGCTGCAGTGGACGCGCGAGGACGACATCCAGGGCGGCTTCTATCGCCCGATGTACTTCCACAAGCTCGACGCGGGGCTGACCGCGGACGGCCGGCTGGTCGGCTGGCGTCATCGGATCGTCGGCCAGTCGATCCTCGCCGGCACGCCGTTCGAGCCGTTCATGGTGAAGAACGGGATCGACGCGACGTCGGTCGAGGGCGCGGCGAACCTGCCGTACGCGGTGCCGAACGTGTCGGTCGAACTCACGACCACCAAGGTCGGCCTGCCCGTGCTGTGGTGGCGCGTGGTCGGCAGCTCGCACACCGCGTATGCGGTCGAGGCATTCATCGACGAAGCCGCGCACGCGGCCGGCAAGGATCCGTACCAGTTCCGCCGCGACCTGCTCGCGAAGGAGCCGCGGATGCGCGCGGTGCTCGAGCTGGTCGCGCAGAAGGCCGGCTGGGATCCGGCAAAGCCGCTGCCGAAGGGCCGCGGGCGCGGGATCGCGGTAGCCGAGGCGTTCAAGAGCTATGTCGCGCAGGTGGCCGAGGTGTCGGTCGACGCGGACGGCAAGGTGAAGGTCGAGCGTGTGGTGTGCGCGGTCGACTGCGGGATCGCGATCAACCCCGACATCGTCGCCGCGCAGATGGAAGGCGGCATCGGCTTCGGGCTCGGCGCGGTGCTGCACAGCGCGATCACGCTGAAGGACGGCCAGGTCGAGCAGCGCAACTTCGACGGCTACCACGTGCTGCGGATGGCGGAGATGCCGAAGGTCGAGGTGCATATCGTGCCGTCGGCGGAGGCGCCGACCGGCGTCGGCGAGCCGGGTGTCGCGCCGATCGGGCCGGCGGTCGCCAACGCGATCTTCGCGGCGACCGGCAAGCGGCATTACGTGCTGCCGTTCGATTCGGGCGATCACGCGAAGGCTTGACGGGCGGAAAGGCGGAACGCCGGGCCGGCCGCGTAACGGGAACGTTGCGCGGCCGGTTTTTTTGTATCGCGCGCCCATCCGCCGCCCGGAATGCGATGCGACAGCCCGGATCGCTTACTCCTGTTCGACTTCCGGCCACAACCTAGGGAAAAGAAATCGAAGTGCCGCAAGCGGCAGCCCGAAGGAAAGCTCGCCGCGGTGAGAAGGAGAAGTCAGAAGCCCGAAATCGAGCAGCGATCGAACGATGCGGCGCGCCAGCACGTCGCTTACACCAAGCATCTGCGTGAATTCCGCGCGCGTGACGGCACGACGCAGCGCCACGAATTCCATGGCCAACGCTGCGGTTTCCGCCTTGATGACCGATTTTTCCGAGCGGATGCTCCAAGGATTGAATTCCAAGTAACGTAACAGGTCCAGCATACGCGCCGTCACGCCGTCGAACGCTGTCATATGGACCATGAATCCGACCTGATCCGCACAGCAGTCCAGAAAGAACCGGGCGAACTTGACGAGCCCTTCCTGCGACAAGTTGCCCCGTCCGTCCAGATCGTTGCGTCGAGTCTGATCGGCTTCGCTCAGCCTCGCGTAATACTGCTCATGCTCGCGCGCCAACCCGCGAAGCGGCGACCACAGCCCATGGGTGAGATCAGCGGCACGGAATCCAAGATGCGAATGCAGACGCGCCACCCGGCCGTTACCATCCATGAACGGATGCACCCATGCCAGGCGATGATGCGAGCAAGCGATCCCGATCACTTGATATTCCTTCGGACGGATACGCGCGTAACGTGCCGCCCAGGCCTGAAGCAACGGCTCGATCATCTCCGGCTCCGGCGCCAGATGGCGTCCGACCGTCACATGCGACCGCCGAAGCTCGCCGGGAACAATGATTTGTCCACCCTCGGCGAGTCGTTCATCCGCAGGCAAACAGGAAAAGAACCGCGCGTGGATGGCCGAGATTCGCGCGGGCTCGAACAGCGCGGCGACCGAAAGGGCTGCCCATTCTTCCTCGAGCGCCGCTTCCGTTGCGATATGCGCGACCGCGAAGCGTTGCTTCCTGCGCTCGACGATATCGGACGAGTAATCGCGATGAAGCGCGGCCTCGATCCTGGCCGGGGTCGTATGCTGGCCTTCGATCTTGTTCGTGTAGTACGAATTCATTGCGCGTAACTGGGGAACGAGCGCGCGGGCCAATGGCGTATCCCTCACTGCGAGCAATCGCTGCGACGCATCAACGAGTTGCCCGGCCTGGTCAAGCAGCGGATCGAGGACACGGTCCTCGGGAAACAGCGGTTCGAAGGTAGCAACTGTCGTCATGCTTCGCCGTAGGGTTCCATGTAGGGTTTGATGTAGGGTTTCAAGTCGCCAATTTTAGCAACTTATATCCATGATTTATATGAAATTTTCTCAATACCGAGTCGGGTTTTATGTAGGGTTCCATGTAGGGTTTTTTGCTGGAACGCGCAGCACGCGGCGCGGCGGGCCGGCGACTCGTCATCGGCTCGTCCCCACGTTACGCCCCCCCGTAACGCCCGTAACGTTCCCCATCGATGCTACGTAACAATCCTTCAATATTGCTCCGACCCTTCCGAAACCGGCCACGTGCCTCGCGTTAAAAATTCTTTTAGATTCAAGGCTGGCGCGCCGCACGCCTCGCCCCCCCGTCCTTCGTTCCCCCCCAGTCCGTCCCTGGCCCGGAAGTTGCGGTACATGACCTGCAAACACTCCTTTACGGACATGCGAGGGCCAACATGGATTGCAAATACCTGTACATCGACAACATAAAAATCAACTTCGTGCGCCGCACGATCGAAATCGACAACAAAGTCGTCGACGTCACGCCGCGTGAATTCGATGTCGTCGAATTCCTGCTCGACAACATGAACAAGATCGTGCCGCGGCAAGCGATCCAGGAAGCGGTCTGGGGCCGCGAGCTCGGCGTGTCGTCGCGCACGCTCGACACCCACATCTCGCGCATCCGCTCGAAGCTGCAGCTCGATCACGACAAGAACCTGCGGATCATCCCGATCTATGCAGTCGGCTATCGCCTGGTGCTGTTCGGCGCGGCCATGACGCACGTCGAGCGCCACGACGTGGCGCCGATCCTGCGCGCCGCCCCGCAACTGGCGCTAGCCGCCGACTACGTGTAACGCGTAACGACGCTCACCCGCGCGCCGCCAGCCCCTGCGCGGCGCGCCGGCAAGCCTCCCCTCGCCGCGCCGCGCATTCGACGTGCGGCGCCTCGCGGCCCGGCACGCCTGCCCGGCCGCGACACGACCGCCGCCTCCGGGCGGCGGTCGCATTTGGGCGGGCGACGCCGCACGCGGCCACGCCGCCGCGCAACTGCCTTCGTAGCTCGCCGCCGCTGGCGCGTCCGCCGGATGCGCGCGACTACGGATTCCGGCGCGGCGCGCGACCGGTGCCGTCCCTACAATCGACGCAGCAGCCGCGCGCCTTCCGCGCCGCCGGCCACAACAACCCGTCGAACCAACGCCGAATCCGCCCTGATCCCGCCCGTGCCTGCGCTGTCCCTGACGAATGCCGACGCCGGCGACGCCGCGAACCGGGCGCCGCCCGCCGCTGCCAGCCCGGCCGTCGCCGCGCCCGCCATCGCGCCCGCGCCGGTCGCGGTCGCGCTCGACGCGTCGCCCCACCTGCCGCGCCTGTCCGCCGCCGCCGCGCGCGGGCTGTCGCATGCATACGGCGCAACGGCCGCGGTGCCGGTCACGCTCGGCGAACACGCGTACGAGGTGCGCTGGCGCGTCGATGCCGAACCGGCCGCCGACGCGCATGCGTACCGCTTCGTCGTCGGCCCGGCCGCCGGCTCGCTGTGGATCGACCCGGTCGCGGAAGGCGAGTGGCTCGGCGACGCGGCCGACCCGGCCGTGCCGGCCGTGATCCGCGCGGCGCTGCTCGCCGACCTCGCCGCGCCGCTCGCGACCGTGCTGCAGGCCGCGACGCGGCAGCGCGTGGAATTGCTGCCACCTCCGGCGAGCGTGCCCGCGTGGCGCACCGCGCCGGCCGCGCTGCGCTTCGAGCTGCGTCGCGCCGACGGCGCATGGCGCTGCCATGGCGCCCTGCTGTTCGATGCGCCGGATGCGCTCGCGGTGTTCTTCGCGACGCCGGCCGCCGCGCGGCCCGATACGCGCGCCGCCTATGCGAGCCTGCCGGTGCCGCTGGTATTCGAGATCGGCCGGACCGAGCTGACGACGGCCGAGCTGGCCGACGTCGTCGGCGGCGACATCATCGCGATCGAGCGCTGGCGCGCGCACGAGCAGAACCTGCTGTGCGTCGCGCGGGTGCCGGCCGCGCCGGCATGGGAGATCACCGGACGGCCGTCGGGCAACCGGCTGACCGTCGAACGAATCAGGGAGATGCCTTTGGAACCGACCCGCACCGACACCCCGCCCGCGACCGCGCACGAAGCGTCGCCGGACGATGCGCCGCGCTCGCTCGACGGCCTCGCGGTCGACCTGCGTTTCGAATTGCCGCCCACGTCGATCCCGCTCGGCGAACTCGGCGCGCTGCAACCCGGCGCGGTGATCGAGCTGCAGCAGGGCATCAACCAGAGCGTGATCCATCTGGTCGCGAACGGGATGCTGATCGGCACCGGCCACCTGATCGCGGTCGGCCAGAAGCTCGGCGTGCGCGTCGTCACGCTGACGCAGCCCGCGCCGCGCGAGCGCTGAACGATGGGCAGCCTGCCGAATCCGGTCGCGCTGATCGCGGTGATCGCCGCGCTCGGCATCGCGCCGTTCGCGGCGCTGATGGTGACGAGCTATACGAAACTCGTGGTCGTGCTCGGCCTGCTGCGCTCCGCGCTCGGGATCCAGCAGGTGCCGCCGAACCTCGTGCTGAACGGCATCGCGCTGATCCTGTCGCTGTTCATCATGGCGCCGGTCGGGATGTCGATCCGCGACGCGCTGCAGTCCCGCCACTTCGACGCATCGGGGCAGCTGTCGACCGCCGATATCGGCGTGCTCGCCGATGCCGCGCTGCCGCCGATCAAGGATTTCCTGGTGTCGCATACGCGGCAGCGCGATCGCGAATTCTTCGTGCGCACCGCGACGTCGGTCTGGCCGAAGAATCGCGCGGACGGCATCAAGGACGACGACCTGCTCGTGCTGGTGCCGAGCTTCACGCTCGCCGAGCTGACCAAGGCATTCCAGATCGGTTTCGTGATCTATATCGTGTTCATCGTGGTCGACCTGCTGGTCGCGAACATCCTGCTCGCGCTCGGGATGCAGATGATCTCGCCGACGACGATCTCGGTGCCGTTCAAGCTGCTGCTGTTCGTCGCGCTCGACGGCTGGTCGCTGCTCGTGCACGGACTCGTGCTGTCGTATCGCGTGGCGGGGGCGGGATGAACGCGCGCGGCCGGCGCTCCGCCGTTGCGAGCCTGTGCGCGCTGATCGCGACGCTCGCACTGGTGCTCGCCGGGGCGGGCATGCAGCCGCGCAGCGCGCACGCGGCCGGCAGCGCCGCAGGCTTCGCGCAGCTCGCGCGCGCCTGCGCGCCGAACGTCGATCCCGACACGCTCGCCGCGCTGGTACGCACCGAGTCCGGTTTCAATCCGTATGCGATCGGCGTGGTCGGCGGCCACCTGACGCGCCAGCCCGCGTCGCTCGACGAAGCGCGCGCGACGGCGAGCGAGCTGGCCGCGCGCGGCTTCAGCTACAGCGTCGGCCTCGCGCAGGTGAACGAGCGCAATTTCGCGAAATACGGCCTCGACGACACGACGATGTTCGAGCCGTGCCGCAACCTGCGGGCGGGCGGCGCGATCCTGACCGAATGCTTCGCGCGTTCGTCGAACACCGGCCGCGCCGCGCAGGCCGCGTTGCGCGCGGCGCTGTCGTGTTACTACAGCGGCAACTTCACGACCGGTTTCTCGAGCGGTTATGTGAGCCGCGTCGTCGCGAGCGCGCAGCGCAACGCGCGCGAAGGCGGCGTCGAGCCGATTCCGGTGGTCAGCGATACGCCGCCGCCCGCGCGACAACGGCGCATGGACGCCGTCGCGACCACGCCGCCCGAGCGCGCGCGACGGCTCGCGTCGCCGGCGGCATCGGCCGACGCGCCGTCGTGCCATGCGCGCCCCGTCGTGATGATGTGCCGCGGGTTGCCGGCGAGCCAGGCGAAGCGGCTATGCGTACGGTGTCTCGATCAGTGACCGAATGATCGCGCGCGGCACCGCAGGCCCGCGTTCGTGCCGTTTTCAGGGGTCCGAACGACGCGGCGCGGCGGCACCACCGCACCCCGCGCCCGTCTCGTAGCCCGCGCCGCGCCCGTACGCCGGCCGCCTCGCCCCGCTACGAAACAGCGGTATCTGCGCCGCAATGCGCGTCCGTACACTCGAACGATCGCGTCGCGACGTGCAGGGCGTCGTGCGTGCCGCGCATCGCGCGGTTCAACGGAGACGAGCATGCTGTTGATCGACGGATTGGGACTGGGTGTCAACTGGCAGCGCTTCCTGTCGGATACGCTGAATCCGGTCGTCGCGCCGCCGCCCCCGCCTCCCCCTCCGCCGAAGAAGGACGATCCGGCCGCGGGGCCGGCGAACCCCACCGCCGCACCGCCGATTCCCGTCAGCGCGTCGCTCGCCACCGATCCGTCGAAGCCGACCAACGCGGAGATCACGTCCGCGACGTCGCTGATCCAGAGCATGGCCGCGCAATATACGGCGCCGCCGCCCGACATCACCGTCGAGAACGACAAGACGCGCGCGGTGCAGAAGGCGATCCAGGACGCGCAGACGAAGTACGACAACGCGTCGCAGACGCTGCAGGGCGCCCAGAACGTCCTGCACCTGGTCAATCGCGACCCCGAGTCGACGGCCGACGACCGCAAGACCGCGCAAGCCGACTACGCGAAGGCGCGCACGTCGGCCGACACCGCGCAGCGCGAGCTGAACGTGACGACCGACGCCGGCTACATGATCCTGTACGGCGAACAGGCGAACGCCGACATGCCGGCCGGGATGAAGATCGACGATTCCGGCAAGGTGACGGACCCGGGCGACGCGCAACACGCGGCCGACCAGCAATTCAAGACGCTGCTGGCGGCATTCCCCGATCACGCGAACGATCCGAACTGGGTGCCGCAGGCAAGCGACTGCAAGAACCCGCTGCAGATCCGGCTCTACGACGATTGGCAGACCGCGAGCGCGAAGGCGGCCGTCGGCGCGTCGAAGTACTACGCGGACGTCGCGAATTCGAACCTCGCGTATACGCAGTTCCAGTCCTATCTCGCCGATCCGGACTACCAGGCCGCGCTCGATGCGGGCGTCGGCCGCCTGAACGACGCGCTGCAGCCGCTGGAGCTGCAGGTCACGATGCCCGATGCGCCCGCTTCGCGGGACGACGCACAGCAGGCCGTCACGTCGGCCGCGAAGGATGCGAACTATGCGAATGCCGCGTACGGCGCGGCCAACGACAGCCTGACGCTCACGAACGCCCAGCAGCAATACGATTCGGCCCGCGGCAAGGAAGGGCCGACGGTGATCGTCCCGAATGCGGTGTCGAACGCGAAGACCGCGCTCGCCCGCGCGCAGACGGCCGCGAACACGAGCGGCGGCTATCTGCAGATGCTGTCCGCGCAGCGTCAGGTCGACACGCTGCAGGCCGACTATACGAAGAAGCAGGACGCATCCACCGCGTGGCACAAGGACAATCCGCACGCGATGATCAAGGATCCGCAGGTCGATCTCGACCTCGGCGACGCGTATGCGAAGCTCGACCAGGCAAAGCAGCAGGCAAGCATCGCGCACGATGGCTTCGTCGCCGCGTACGGCGCGACGCTCGCGCAGCAGTACGACGATCAGGCATCGCAGATCAAGGCGCGGGTCGACGCGCAATCGCCGTTGACGAAGCCCACGCTCCCGTCGCTGCTGCTGACGCCGTCGCTGTCGACCGCGAGCGGCCTGCCGCCCCTGCCCGCGTCGTCGCCGTCGACGGCAGCGTCCGCCGCCCCCACCGGCACGCCGGCGCTGCCGAGTGCGTCGCCGCTGCAAGCGCCGACGTTGTCGAGCGCGAACGGCACGTCGTCGCTGCCTGCATCGCCGCTGCTCGACAGCCCGTTCCTGCTGCCGCAGTCCGCGCACCCGTCGGCCGCGCCGACCGGCCCGACGATGCTCGACGTGAAGCGCATGCAGGTGGCCGCGGGCGCGATCCGCGCGGCCGACAGCCGGTTGTCGGATTCGGTCAACGAGCGCGCGACCCAGGCCGCGCTGTCGCAGGCGCGTATCCAGCAGACGCAGGCGAAGAGCACGCTCGCGTCGGTGCAGCAGCAGTACGACGACTGGGCGGCTGCGAATCCGCCGCCCGTGCGCTTCCGCTATGTCGCGGGCGACGACATGATTCCGGCGCCGTCGATGCCGCGCCCGAACCTGTACCAGGACCAGCTGGACAAGGCGAAGGCGGCCGTCACGCAGACGGACAACGCGGTGCAGCGCCTGCAGTTGCTGAGCGAGACGTCGCACCAGCAGGTGTTGATGGACCAGTTCGACGCGGGGCTCGACGAACGGCTGCGCTACGCGGCGTCCGGCTCGGACGCCGAGAAGGACTACACGAAGGCGCTGCACGATTTCTACGAAGCGCATCGCGGCGAGTTGTCGAACTCGCTGCTCGACGCGGCGAGCGCGAGCACGAACAACGGGGGCACGATCGCGTTCGGCAAGCTGACCGACAACGAGCAGCGCAACCTGATCGGCGTCGCGCTCGGGATGCAACCCGACGTCCAGAACGACGCATCGTCCGGCGACGGTTCTGATGCCGTATCGCCACTGAAGGACGACGTCGCGCGTTTCACCGACAAGGACAAGCTGTCGACGATCAACGGCGTGCGCGACAAGCTGCTGTCGATCGGCGGCGGCGCGACAACGCAGGTCAGCGTGCTGCCGATGGTGTATGCGGCGAAAGATGCCGGCATGACCACGAGCGCGCTCTTCAAGGTCAGCGGCAAGGACGGCACGCAATACGTCGACGAGACGGCGAGCACCTACGACGACATCAACGACTACATCGACAACAACGAGCTGTCGAAGGACGGGACCGTCGATATCGCGACCGGCCACAACGCGGACGGCACGCTGCAACTCGTGTCGAGGGCCGCGCATCATGAAAGCGGCTTCGACAGTTTCCTCAATACGCTGACCAGCACCGGCCTGAACATCGGCATGATGGTCGGCGGGATGGCACTCGAAGGTCTCGGCACGCTGCTCGACGGCACCGGCATCGGCGCGATCGTCGGCGTGCCGCTGAACATCCTCGGCGCGGGGATGATGTACACGGCGATCGGCGCGACGATGACGAGCGCCGGGCTCGACCTGGCAAACCGCGCGGAGCACGGGCGCAGCCTCAACCCGTTTACCGACGCGGGCGCGCGGGCGGACTTCATCAATCTCGTGCCGATGGGCGCGGCAGGCGCCGCGAAGCTCGCCGGCAGCAAGCTGTTCACACGCGCGGTGACCGCGCTTACGCGCACGCCGAAAGTCGCGTCGGTGCTGGCCACGGGCGCGCGGACCACCGCCGTCGTGACGGGCGTGGGCGGCGCGGTCGAGGCGTTCGGCGAAGCCGGCTACGACTATTTCGTCACCGGCGACAAGAAGGCGGCCGGCGAGGAACTCAAGTCCGGGCTCACCAACGTCGCGCTGATGGCCGCGGGCGGCCTCAAGGAGCGCGCGGTGACGTCGGTGCGCACGCGCACCGGCCGGCCGGTGCCGATCCGCGGGACCGACGGCAAGACCGTCACCGTCGACAGCCAGACGATCGGCCGGATTCTCAACGGCGCCGACGCGTCGTCGCTCGCGGCCGGCCGCACCCGCGTGACGCTCGACGGCGAAGCCGTCAAGGTGTCGCCGGACGGCACGCTGCGCGTGGGCGACAAGGTGCTGACCTACGACAACAAGCCGATTCGCGTGCTCGACCGCGCATCGGCCAGGCGCTTGCCGCCCGGCGAATCGGTGGTGCTCGGCGAGGACGGCACGCTGTCCGTCGTGTCGGCGTCGCCGAAGAACTGGACCAACGGCACGCGCGTCGACGACGTGACCGGCACCGGCGAGCGCATGTCGTTCGGCCCCGAAGGCGAGATGAGCGTGACGCCGAAGATCGTCGCGAAAGCCCCGCTCGACATCCTGCAGCATGTGCTCGACCAGGCGAGCGACGCGTACCGGCAGACGGCCGCCAGCACGCAGGCGCCACGCCGCCTCGCGCAAACGGCGGCCGAAGGCGAGACCGCGAGCGTGTCCGCCGACGCACGCAGCACGCGACGCACCAGCGAGGCGCGCGCACGCGTCCAGCAGCAGCGCGACGAAACCGATGCCGAACGCAGCACCACCGCGAGCACGAATCGGCGCAGCGCCGACACGCAATCGATGCGCTGGCGCCCTGTCGAGACCGACGACGCGACCGGCCCCGGCACGCGCGCGAAGCCGGACGGCGCGCCGCCGCGCGTCAACGCGAAGGTCATCGACCTGGCGGACGATGCGAGCGCCATGCGAACGGCGACTTCCGACCCGGCCGGCATCGCGGTGCCGCGCGGGCCGAGCGCCGAGCCGATGGAAGTCGGCGATCGCACGGTCTACGTCGTGCGCAGCGGCGCGACGCCTGACGCGCCCGGTGCGCGGCCGTCCGCGCCGCGCCCGCAGGATCTCGAGGAACCGGTGATCGTCGTTGCCGGCGAGCACGACGCGGCGCTCGCGGCCGAACTCGCGAACCGCTGGCAAAAGCCCGTCTATGCGGCCGCGCCCGACGCGTTCAACGCGGACGGCCAGTTGCACGCGCAGGCGCGCGTGCTGCGCTTCGATCCCGCACCGGAAACGGCCGCGGCGAACGAAACCGGCCTGCCGGCCGGCGTCGCGCCCGACGAAGCGTCGCCGTCGGCGCCGCGCGCCGCCGCCGCCGACGACACGGTGATCGTACTGGCCGGCAAGCGCGGCCCGAACGAACCGGCGATGCCGCGTACGGCCGCGCCTGCCGAGCCGGTCAATGCACTCGACGGCGTGTTCAGCGCGCCGAACCGCGTGCTCGTGCTCGTCAAGCCGGATCGCTCGGGCGCGCCCGAGCGCGCGGCGGAGCGCGACACGACCGCCGCCGATCGCGGCCCGCGCGCGCCCGGCACCGCCGACGGCAAAGCCGCGCGCGCGCCGGCGGGCGGCGAGCGTCGCACTGCGGCGAACGACGACATCGGCCTCGCCGCCGCGCACCCCGAAACGACGGAAACCGCACCGCCCGACCACGGGGCATCGAATCCCGGCTGGATCACGCGGATGCAGATGCGCTTCGGCGGCGCGGCGCTGCCCGAGGCCGCGCAGGCGCTCGCGATGCAGTCCGGCACGCTCGCGACGCAGTTGCGCATGCTGCAGGACGCCGGCTGGCGCGTGACGCTCGGCAAGCGCGGCGGCGGCAGCCGCATCGATCCGCGCAAGCGCCGCGTGACGATCGACGGCGCCCTCCAGCATCCTGGCAGCATCACGTACACGCTCGCGCACGAGGCACGGCATGCCGTCGAGGCGATGGCCGGCGTGCTGAACCTCGACTACGGCAACCGCAGCCGCTTCACGCGCAAGGCGCTCGAAGCCGAGGCGCGCGCGCAGATCAACGCGTTCGAGGCGCGCTACGAGATCCAGCTCGCGGGCGGCGGCGACATCGCCGCGCACGTGCGCCTGCCCGATGCGATCGAGCGCGAAGGCGCCGCATGGCGCGCGCCGTCACACGACTACGCGGGCACGGTCGGACGCCTCGTCGACGCCTTCGCCGATTCACCCGTGTCGGGCCGCGACGGCGAGACCTACCGCGACTTCTACGACGACGTGTGGTCGCGCCAGAAGCGCCGCGGCGGTATTCCGCGCCGGATGCCGGCGCCGCAGACGCGCGAGACCGGCGACGCGCCGCGTGGCGTGCGCAGCTTCGACGACCGGGTCGCGTGGAGCCGCGCGCATGCCGAATACGCGTCGCCGTTCGGCGACGGGCCGGTGCCTGCCGTGGCCGACCTGCAGGCGGCCCGCAGCCGCCACTTCACGATGCTGCAGGACGAAGGCGTGCTGATGCTGCACGCCGACACGCTGCCGGACGGCACGCTGCTCGCCGGCGGGCGGCCGGCCGGCGTACACGAATACGCGCTCGACCAGGCGCCGGCGTTCCTCGTGCAGGACGGCTATTCGATCGTGCTGTCCGCGAAGCACGGCGGCGATGCCGCCGCCGCACAACTCGCGAACCTGTGGCAGCGCCCGGTGTATGCGCCGCCCGCGCACGCGGTGGGCGAGCGCGCGGCGCTGCTCGACACCGGCGTGTTCCGCCGCTACGACCCGGCGCCCGCGGCACCGCACGACCTCGGCCCGCTCGCGGCCGATGCCGAAGGCGTGCACGTCGAAGGCAGCCCGGCCGCGCGGATCGACGTCGAGCGCCACGTCGGCGAACTGCTCGGCTCGGGCGGCGAGAAAACCGTGTTCGCGCTCGGCCACGATGCCGCGCTCGCGGTCTACGACACCGGCCCGCATACGTCGGAAGGCCGCCAGATCGAAGCGGCAATCGACGAAAGCATCGCGCTCGACGACCTCGCTTCCTACGGGCTGAAGACCGTGACGATGAACGGCCCGTTCTCCGCGCTGAACCGCGTCGCGGTGCTGTACCGGCCGCTCGGCGTGTTCCACAGCTTCGGCTTCGAGACGGGCGCGCTGCCGCGCGTGGTGTCGCGCGCGGCACTCGAGCACATCCGGCAGATTCGCGACGTCGTCGAAAGCACGGGCATCGGCTTCGACCTGCAAGGCATGTTCACGCGCGACGGCGATTTCCTGCTGAGCGACCCGGGCCCGATCGGCATGGGCGCGGGCGAGCACTTCACCGCGCTGCAGCGGCTCGCGGTGATCGAGCGCGCGCTGACGCAGGGCCTCGAGCGCGGCAACATCGAACTCGCGCATCCGCGGCTCGCCGAAACGCCGGCGCCCGATGCGTTCGTGCAGAAGCCGTCGGTCATCACGCGCGTGCGGATGCGCTTCGGCGGCGCGCCGCTGCCGAAGGAAGCGTACCGGCTGATCGACGCATCGAGCCTGCTGTCGCAACAACTCCGGCTCGGCGGCGAGGCCGGCTGGAAGGTCGTGCGCGGCAAGCCGGGCGGCGGCAGCAAGATCGATACGCGGCGGCGGCGCGTCACGATCGACGGCGGCCTGCAGTCGGCGGGCTCGATGGTCTACGTCCTCGCGCACGAAGCACGCCACGCGGTCGAGGCCGCGACCGGCACGCTGGGGCTCGACTACGGATCGACGCAGCGCTACGTGCGCTCCGCGCTGCTCGCGGAAGCGCGCGCGCAAGTCAATGCCTTTGCGGTCCGTGACGAGATCCGCGCGAACCTCGGCATCGATATCGGCAGCCACGTCGCGCTGCCCGACGCGATCGCGAACGAATACGGCCGCGCGCGGGCCGGCGACGCCGCGTCGATCGCGCGCCTCGCCGACGCGTTCGAGCACGCACCCACGTCGCTCGACGGCGGCGTGACCTACGGCGAACTGTATCGACGCCAGGCGCAGGCTGCGCAGCGCGCCGGCGTCACGATGCCGGCCCCCGCGCGCGACACGGCCGCCACGCTTGCCGACGAAACGGC
The DNA here is from genome assembly GCF_003857965.1 of Burkholderia sp. Bp9031. Lineage (NCBI taxonomy): Bacteria > Pseudomonadati > Pseudomonadota > Betaproteobacteria > Burkholderiales > Burkholderiaceae > Burkholderia > Burkholderia sp. Bp9031. The sequence continues at coordinate 54,830 of NZ_QTPW01000018.1, read as the reverse complement.
ATGGTCGCGCGCGCGGCCCGTGAAGGCATCGCCATTCGACGGCAAGGCGGCAGCCGGCGTCGACGCGCTGACGCTCGACCGCTCGGGCCCGCTGTCCTACGATCGCGACGGCGGCATCGTGATCGTGCATGGCGTCACCGACGCGCAAGGCCGCCTCGTCGATCCGGACGGCAAGCCGTACACGCCGGTCGAGGTCACGCTCGCGCACCGCTCGGTGCTCGGCCTGCCCGGCTCGTCCGTCATCCTGTCGGCGCGCAACGGTCGCGACGCCGCGGCATGGCTCGCGAACATCTGGCAGCGCCCCGTCTACGCACCGCCGACGATCGCGGTCGGCTTCGGCGCCGAAGCGCGGCTCGGCCACACGAACGCGTGGCTGCGCTACGATCCGGCGCCACACCAGCGTCCGGACCTGGGCCCGCTCGACGTCGACGGCAACGGCGTCCACGCGAGCGGCGATCCGGGCGCGCGCCTGCCGGTCGAGCGCTTCACCGGCGCGGCAACCGGCGCGGGCATCGAGAAGACCGTGTTCGAACTGGGCCGGCGCAACGCGATCGGCCTCTACCAGGGCACGGACAATCGCGCGATCCTCGGCCACATCGAATCGATCCGGCTCGAGCAGGAAGGACTCGCGGCGCTGCGCGCGCACGGGCTGCGCACGCTCACGGTCGGCGGCCCGTTCGCGGCGTTCGATCGCGTGGCCGTGATGTACGCGCCGTTCGCGTCGCTCAGCAGCCACGACGTGATGGCCGGCGTGCTGCCGTCGCGGGTCACGCGCGACGCATTCGCGCAGCTCGACCGCGCACGCGACATCACCGCGCAGCACCGCCTCTACTACGACTTCGAAGGCGTGTTCGACGCACGCGGCGACTTCTATCTGAGCGACCCGTCGACGGTCATGGCCGATGCGCCGAAGCTGAACGTCGAAGGGATCGTCCGCGAGATCGGCACGCTGCGCGTGATGCTGGAGGACGGCATCGCGCGCGGCGCGATCGAGCTCGCGCATCCGGGCATCACCGAACACCTGCCGCCCGACGCGTTCGTGCAGAAGCCGTCCGTCATCACGCGGATCCGGATGCGCTTCGGCGGCGCGCCGCTGCCGAAGGCGGCGCATGCGCTGGTCGACCGCTCGAACCTGTTGCGCCAGCAGCTCGCGCTTGCGGACGAGGCCGGCTGGAAAGTCGTGGTTGGCCGCGCCGGACGCGGCAGCCGGATCGATACCGCGAAGCAGCGGATCGTGCTCGACGGGCAGTTCCACGGCACCGGCACGCTCGTCTACACGCTCGCGCACGAAGCACAGCACGCGGTCGAGACGATCACGCACCGGCTCGGGCTCGATCGCTCGTCTCCCGAAGCGCTGACCGACAGTGCGCTGATGGCCGAAGCGCGCGCGCAGGCGAACGCATTCGCGGTGCGCCGCGAGATCCTCGACGACGCCGGTATCGACATCGCGAAGGACGCACGCCTGCCCGACGCGATCGCGCGCGAGGCCGACCGCGTGACGCCTGGCGACGAAACCGGGCTGCGCCGGCTCGCGGCCGCATTCGGCGACGTCGCACCATCCGTGCCGGGCCACGCGACTTATCGCACCTACTACGCGAGCCAGGCCGACACGATGCATGCAAGCGGCATGCCGCGCGAGATGCCGGCGCCCGCGCCGCAGCCGGCGTCGAACGCGCCGGTCCCTGCCGCGACGCCGGACGCCGCGAGCCGGCAGCATGCGCTCGATCATCTCGCGTCGCACGGCAAGCGCGACCTGATCCGTATCGACGGCTCGCAGCTCGCGTCGCTCGCGCAGATGAAGGACGCGTTCGGCACGAACGCGTACGTGCTGATCGCCGAGCATGAACAACGGCCGGCCGATGCGGTCGATGCAAGCCATCCGCAGCCGAAGTTCGTCGCGAGCCTGCGCACCGACGAGAACGGCACGTTCGTCGACAAGGCCTCCGCCGATCCGGCCGTGCCGATTCGGGACGAGGTCTATCGTGCGCTGAAGGACAACGGCACCGCGGAGCGCGCGGACGTCGATTTCTACGTGTCGCCCGTTCCGCTCGCGGAACTGCGCGAGTATGGCGGCGCCGCTCGCATCACGGCGCGCAGCGACGGCCGCGCATGGGAAGCCGAGCAGGCGGCGGCCGCGCCCGACGCGAACGTCGTCACGACGTTGAAGTCGCTCGTCGATGCACCGCGCTTTCGCCGGCCGAAGCAGGCCGCGAAGGCAGCCGGCGACGGCGCGACGCTTTACGCGATCGACAAGAAGACCGGCAAGGTGCTCGGCTACGCGACGCGCGACGCCGCGCACGACTGGACCTATCACGAGTCGACGTCGCTCGGCGACGCGACGATCGCGCCGCGCGAACTGGGCGCCGCGTTCCGCAGGCGTGCGCGCGACCTGTCCGGCGGCCGGCGCGGCGTGCGGTTCGTCGTGACGGACGTCGCGCACGACACGGTCGAGCGCTACGGCGGCTTCGCGCCGGCGGAAATGCGCAAGGCGCTCGGCGACGAAAAGGCGCCCGTGCAGAAACTCGGCACGCGCGTGCAGCGCGGCCTCGCGAAAGCCGATCCCGGCGTGCGCCGCAAGATCGCCGAGATCGAGGGCGCCGACAGCCCGTTCCTGCCGCCGAAGCTCGTCCCCGACAGCGAGCAGCTCGCGGTCGACTTCAGCGGCGCGAACACGCTGCACCTGATGCGCGCGCTGGAGCTGAAGGCAATCCCCGGCGATCACTACGTGTACGTGTACGAGACCGACCATCCGGTCGCCGAATCGCTGCACACGCGTCGCGGCATCATCGCGATCCACGACGGCAATGCACGCTGGTACGACGACGCCGAGCAGCTTCGCGACCACCCGGATGCGGGCCGCCCGCTCGACGAGATGCCGCTCGGCCGTGGCCCGTTCGGCGCGAACCAGCACTTCCTGCTGTCGACGCTCAAGCCCGAAGCGTTCGACCCGCGCGCGATCGCCACGCAGAAGGCCGCGCTCGCGCAACGCCTCGCGCAGCTGCTCGACGAAAAGTCGTATTTCGACGCGCTGCCGCAGAAGTTCGACCTCGCGACGCGCTGGATCCGCACGCAGATCGCCGGCCAGATCGATCGCGTGAAAGCGGCGCAGGCCGACCTCGCCGCCGCCCAGCAAGCCGCGCGGCAGGCCGCGCAGCCCGCTGCCGGCGGCGCGGCCACCGGCCCCGCCGGCCGGATGCGCAATGCGATACGCGGCAAGGGCGGCAGGCTGCGCGGCCGCCGTGCGGCGAACCGCGCCGCCAACACGCCGGCCACGCCGAAGGCACCGAAGACGCCCGCAGCCAAGCCGCTGACGCTGCGTCCGTACCAGCCGAGCCTGGGTTCGAGCACGGTTGCGGAATGGGTGATGCGCTACGGCGCCGCGAAGGTGTCCGAATGGTTCCCGACGGTCGAGCGCGTGAAGGCGGTCGCCGCGCGCAAACGCCAGCCCGATGCCGGCGGCCTCGCGCTGAACGACGAGCCGCAGACGATCCTGGCCGACGCGCCGATGTGGAAGGCGCTCGGCAACCGCATCGGTCTCGCGCGCGAGGTGTCGAGCATGCCGTCGCGCGGGCCGGTCGCCGATCCCGCCGGCGATCACAACCGGTTCGTGAAGTGGATGCAGGCGTACGCCACGCGCCACAGTGCTGCGCGCATGATCGACAAGCGCGTGATCCAGGCGTTCGTGCGCGCACCGGCCGAGATCCAGGACCGCGTCGCGCCGATGGCGCGCGCGTTCAACCTGCGCGACGATCCCGCGCTCGCGGTGCGCCAGATCGAGCAATACGGCGGCGCGATGCCCGTCGTGTCGATTCCGGTCGATCCGCACACGCTCGCCGCCGCGCGCGGCGGCAAGCACGATCCGGCGTTCATCCGGCGCGCGCGCCAGTTCGGCTCCCCGATCGGCGCGCGCTACAACGAGGCCGACGCCACGATCACGCGCGAGGCGCCGGACGGCACCACGCGCACGCTTGAACTCGACGACGTCGCGCATCTGCACCAATGGCTCACCGCGTCATCGCGCTACGGCTTCCAGCTTCGTCTCGAAGCGGCGTCGGGCCGCCCGCTCGTGTCCGCGGAGGACCGCCGCACGATCGCCGGCACGAACGACAGCTACGCCGAGTACGCGCGGCTCATGACGTCGTTCGAGACGTGGTCGCACGATCACGCCGGCGAGCCCGCGCCGAACGTGATGCTGAGCTTCCACGGTTGGGACGCCGTGCTCGAACCCGTTCCGGGCGCGGGCCACGTCGAGTTGCTCGATGCGCTGCTCGACCGCAAGGCGATCGACTGGCTGCATGTCGGGCTGTCGTACGGCACGCACGGCGCCGACTTCGTCGCGAACCAGGATCTGACGCGCGCGCTGGCGGAACGGATCGTCGACTATTACCAGACCGACCATGACGGCAAATTCGCACGGCTGCACGGCGCCGACGCGCTCACGCGCGTGTTCGAACCGGTGAGCCCCGAGGCATTCGCGAACCAGCAGCAGGTGCTGTTCGCGGAGATCTCGCGTATCGGCAAGTCGAAAGGCCTGTCGGACGATACGCTCGCGACGCTGCGCGGCGAGCTGTACGAACGCAACACGACCGCGCTCGTCAACCAGGCGCGCAAGGCAACCATCGACCACGCGATGACGCAGTGGACAGCGGCGAATCACCCGCCCGCCACGCGCACCGAAAAGCTCGCCCGCCGCTTCGGCGAACGCTGGCTCGCCGACGCCGGCACTCGGGCTCCCGCGCGCGGCACCGTCGTGTCGACCGCCGATCCCGCGGGTCCGCTTGCCGGCAGCCGCGCGTACTGGCAATCGGTGGTCGAGCGCGAAGCGCTGAAGAACGACCCGTCGAAGCCGATCAGCGTCGGCCGGCAGATCGCGGCGAACCCGAAACAGGCGAAGGTGATCGAGGAAATGCAGGCGCTCGCGCAGATCAACGCACTGCGCGTGCACCGACCGTCGTTCCGCAAGGCGGAGCTGTGGAAGTCGATCGGCTTCAGCTCGCTCGTCACCGGTGCGGGTGCGCTCGTGATCGCCGATACGCTCGGCGCGACGCATCTGCTTCGGCAGGACATGCTGGGCAGCGCGACGTCGTCGTTCCTGCTCGGCTCGCGTCTGGGCCGCGTGTTCCAGGTGATGCACCAGGGTGCGGTGCGCAGCCTGCAGGCCGGCGACCCGAAGGCCGCGCAGGCGGTGCTCACGCGGCTCGAAGTGACGCTGTCGCGGCAACTGCGGTCGGGCGCGCACGACTATGGCCAGAACCGGCGCGCCCAGCTCGAGCAGGTATCGAACGAAGCGCGCACGCTGGCCGCGCAGTATGTCGAGCTGAATCGGGTCGGGCTGATGAGCTTCGACGATGCGACCACGCACATCAAGGCGCTCGCCGCGGACGTGCTCGCGCAGATGCAGGGCACCGTCGGCGGCACGTCGCTGCAGCAGCTCCATACCGGCAACCCGCGTCACCTGTTCGGGATCGCGGGCCGCGCCGGCGCCGCGATCACGTCGACCGCCACGCTCGCGGTCGGCATCAGCGGCGTCGTGCACGCGCACGGCGCGTTCGATCTCGCGTACGGCTCGGCCGCCATCGCGAGCGGCGCGTTCGGCGCCACCTATGCGGGGCTCGTCTACACGATCGGCGCGCACCGCGTGAATGCCGACAAGCGCAGCCGCATCGTACGCTTCACCGATTCGGCGAGCGACTTCATGGCTGTCGCGTACGGCGGCCTCGGCACCGGCGTGCAGTGGAGCGGCGGCCATTACGATCTCGCGATCGCGACCGGCGTATCGACCGCCCTGCTGCTCGGCGGGCGCCTGAACACGCATTTCCCGAACGCGACGCCATTGATCAAGAAAATCCCGACGGCCGTCGTGCTGATCCCGGTCGGTGCGTTCGCGTACAAGCTGATCGAGAGCTTGTGGACGACGTTCTTCGGATCGGGGTCCGGATCGTCGAATCAGCCGAAGTCGTCGCAGTCGAATCTCGCGCCCGGCGCATCGCCGAGTGCATCGCCGAGTGCGTCCCCAACGGCATCGCCGAGCGCCTCGCCGACCACCCCGGCGTCGCCGCCGGCCAGCGCCACGCCGTCGCCGTCGAGCACGCAACCGTCGCCGTCACCACAGCCCTATATCGTCGTCGACGGCGACTCCCTGTGGGTGATCGCGGATCGCCACCGTCAGTCGCTGCTCGATGCCGCTCACGTGTCGCGCGCCGACCAGCAGAAGATGTCGGTCGGCCAGCAGGACGTGGCCGCGTTCCGTGAGATCGTGCAGCTCAATCCGGCGGCCGCGGCGGATTCCGCACACCTGCAGATCGGGTTGCCGCTGAACGTCGGCTGAGCGTCAACCGGCAGGCCGGCGATCCCGGCCGATCCGGCCGACGGCAGCGCGCCGCCTCATCCCGCGCGCTGCCCCTCCAGCCATGCCTGGAACATCAGCACCGTCCACAGCTGGTGCTGCCAGTTCATCCGGCCCGTCTGGTGCTGCCGCCACAGCCGCTCGACCGCCGCCGCATCGAAGAACCCCTCGTCGCGCAACCGCGACGGCTGCAGCAGCGCGTCGGCCCAGTCGCGCAACGCGCCGCGCAGCCAGTGATCGACGGGCGCGCAGAAGCCTTGCTTCGGCCGGTCGATCAGCGCCGACGGCACGTACTGGTCGAGCAGCCGGCGCAGCAGCGCCTTCGACTGTCCTTCCGGCAAACGCACCGACGCGGGCAGCCGCCACGCGAATTCGACGACGTGATGATCGAGGAACGGCATGCGCGTCTCGAGGCTCACCGCCATCGCCGCGCGGTCGACCTTCGCGAGGATGTCGGTCGGCAGGTACGTGAGCGTGTCGATCGCCATCGCCTGCTCGGCGAAGCTCAGGTTGGCGGGCCAGGCGGACACCGTATCGAGCGGCGTCGGCGGCTCCTGCCCGGCGAGCGCGATGCGCTCCGGATGATGCACCGACGACATCAGCAGCCGGTACAGCCCGATGCGGCTCTCGGCCGTCATCACGTGCCCGAGCTTGTGCAGCCGGTCGCCGATGCGGCTCGCCGAATCGCGCGCTTCCACGCCGCCCCATGCACCCTGCGCGACCGCCGCGAGCTGGTCCGCGTGATCGGGGCGCAGCGCGTGCAACGCGGCGGCGATCCGCGCGCGCACCGCCGCCGGCACGCGATGCAGCTTGCGCCACAGGCGCGGCGTCAGGAAGTAGCGCGTATAGCCGCCGAACAGTTCGTCGCCGCCGTCGCCGGACAGGCTCACCTTCACGTGCCGGCGCGTCAGCTCCGACACCAGGAAAGTCGGAATCTGCGACGCGTCGGCGAACGGTTCGTCGTAGATCGACGGCAGCTTCGGCACGATGCCGAGCGCATGATCGGCCGTTACGTAGAGCTCGGTATGCCGCGTGCCGAGATGGCGCGCGACCGCCTTCGCGTAACCGGCCTCGTCGTAGCCGGCCTCGTGAAAGCCGATCGTGAACGTGTCGACCGGGTTCGCCGACTGCGCCTGCATCAGCGCGACGATCGCCGACGAATCGACGCCGCCCGACAGGAACGCGCCGAGCGGCACGTCGGCTTCCATCTGCCGCGCGACGGCCTGGCGCAGGATCGTGTCGAGCTGCCCGACGGCTTCGTCGGCGCTACCCTCGAACGGCTGCTCGCGGCCCGCCTCGATCGCCTGCTCGAGCGTCCAGTACGCGCGCAAGCGCGGCGTGTCGCGCGCATGCTCGAACTGGATGAAGGTGCCCGGCGGCAGCTTGCTGATGCCGCGATAGATCGTATGCGGCGCGGGCACGCTCGACTGGCGCAGGTACAGGCACAGCGCATCGCGATCGATCGTGCCGTCGAAGCCCGGATAGGCGCGCAGCGCCTTCAGCTCCGACGCGAACACCAGTGCGTCGCCGATCCGGCCGTAGTAGAGCGGCTTTTCGCCGATCCGGTCGCGCGCGAGCGTCAGCACCCGCGACGCGCGATTCCACAGCGCGAACGCAAACATGCCGGTCGCGCGCCGCAGCGCCGCGTCGACGCCCCACGCGGCGATCGCCGCGATCAGCACCTCGCTGTCGGAGTGGCCGCGCCACGCCGGTGCGCGGCCCGCGCGCTCGAGCTCCGCGCGCAATTCGCGATGGTTGTAGATTTCGCCGTTGAAGACCATGACGTAGCGGCCGCACGCGGATGCCATCGGCTGCCGGCCGTGGACCGACAGATCGACGATCGCAAGCCGCCGGTGGCCGAGCGCGATACCCGCTTCCGGGTCGACCCAGAGGCCCTGCGCGTCCGGCCCGCGATGCGCGAGGCTCGCCGTCATTCGCGCGAGCGTGCCGCGCGCTGTCTCCTCATCGAAGGCGACGCTATTCAGAAAGCCGTCGATTCCGCACATTTGATTTGCCTGCCCCTGTTAACCTGTTCCGTCAGCGGCGGCGCAACTTCGTAGCCCGCCGTCCTGCTGACGGTCGAGCCATATTACGAAGAAATAAATCAGCAATAATTCGTGGGTGAACGCCAGCCGAAATCGAAAAATAAAGCGGCGTCAAGCACCGGCACGGCATCCAGGAAAAAACGCACGACCGACGCGCGACGCCGCGTCGTCCGAACCGGGAAGGGATCGGACCCCATCATGCGGCGATTTCAACTCGCGCCGGTCGCCCACTTGAGCAACTGCGCGACCTCGCGGAAGTGCTGCTGCTGGATCGTGCCGTTCTCGGGCGTCGTCTCGTACAGCGCCTGCGCGAGCCCGACGTTCGCGAGCGTCGGGCGCAGCGCGTCGCGCGCGTGCCGCACGATCCGCTCGGCCGCCTCGCCTTCGCCGCGCGCGAGCACCCACGGCAGCGTGCCGATCCCGCCGTAATAGAGCGCGACCGCCACGCGCGGCGAATAGACGACCACCGACGCGAAGCCGATCCGGTCGGGCAGCGACGCGAACTGCGCTTCGCGCGCGAGCTGCCGGCGCTTCGCCTCGATATGCGGATCGCCCTCGTCCTCCTTGTGCTCGCGCCGCACTTCGTCGATCGACATCTTCATCTTCTGGTTGAACTCGTGCCGCTGGTGCACGATGTCGATCAGCGCCATCACGACATAGATCAGCGCGGCCCAGCCGAACAGCAGCATCAGCAGCTTCACGATCAGCGCGAGGATCGACATCGGCCGCGTGAAGCCGGACTGCACCGACGGGTCGAGCGACTCGACGATCAGCCAGCCGAGCGTCGCGACCAGCAGCACGGTCTTCAGCAGCATCTTCGCGAGGTTCACGAGGTTGCGCATCGACCCCATGTTCTTCAGCCCCTCGGCCGGATTGAGCCGCGACAGCTGCGGCACGAGCCGGCTCCACGCCATCACGCCGCCCACCTGCACGAAGCCCGCGAGCAGGCCGGCCAGCAGCCCGGCCGCGACGATCTGCGCGGACAGCATGGCCCAATCGCGCGCGGCGCCGTCGATCAGCACCGCGAGCCGCGCGGACGGATCGGCCGCGCCGGCCGCGTCGAACACGAGCCGGAACAGCGCCTGCAGCCGCGCGAACAGCGTGCCGAGCCCCACCGCGAGCGCGACGCACACGCCCACGAAGAACGCCGACGAGATCGTCTCCGCGCTCTTCGGTACGTCACCTTTCTCGCGCGCCTCGCGCAGGCGCTTCGCGGTCGGCTGCTGGTTCTTTTCGGCCATGGTCGCTCCGGCTCCGTCGGATGCTCACGCGCCGCCGTGCGCGGCGAACAGCGCGCGCAGCAGCGCCATCAATCCGCTGTCGGGGCTCAGCAACGCATGCAGCGCCGCGTACACCACCGGCAGGAACAGCACCATCATCAGCACCGCGAGCGCGCTCTTCAACGGCTGCGAAAATACGAAGATGTTCAGCTGCGGCACCGCGCGCCCGACGAGGCCGATGCCGAGCTCGACGAGCACCAGCACGATGATCACCGGCGCGGCGAGCTTCACCATCCATTCGAAGATCGTGTCGGTCTGCCGCACGACGAAGGTTTGCAGCATCGACGAGAAATCCGGGCCGAGCGAGCCGATCGGCCACCACGCATACGACTGCGCGAACAGCTGCACGAGCACCTGCAGGCCGCCCGCGGTGACGAACAGCGCGATCGCGACGAAATTGAGGAAGCCCGATGTCGGGCCGCCCTCGTGCCCGCCCATCGGATCGAAGAACGCGGCGCTGCCGCTGCCGGTCTGGAAATCGATCAGGTAGCCGACGCCCTGGATCGCGAACAGCACCGCGCTGAACGCGCCCGCGAGCAGCATGCCGACCACCGCCTCCTTCGCGACGAGCAGGCACCACATCAGGAACGGCAGCGCGGCGACCTGGGCCGGGTCGATCACCGGCGCGACGAACGCGGCGATCACGACCGCGATCCCGTTGCGCACGAGGCCCGTGATGATCTGCTCGTTGAACACCGGCACGACGAACATGATCGGCAGCAGGCGCGGCATCACGTAAAGCAGCGGGCGCAGCGTGCCGGCGATGTCGTTGAAGTTCGCCGCGTGGTCTAGCATCGGCGCTCCGCGGCGGCGCGTGCCGTGTCGTCGGCGGGGGCGGTTGCAGCGGTTGCAGCGGTTGCAGCGGTTGCAGCGGTTGCAGCGGCCGAGTCTATCGTGTCGGCGGCGTCCGTCGCGCCTGTGGTGCCTGTGGTGCCTGTGGTGCCTGTAGCGTCCGCGGTGTCCGCATCGGCCGGTCGCGACGCCATCTCCGCGTCGAACGCCGCGGCCATGTCCGGCTGCCCCGGCGCATGGCCCTCCACGTCGCCTGCCCACACGCCGGCCGTCGCGAAGCGCCGCACCGCGTGCGCGTCCGCGACTTCGTCGGCGTCGCGTTCGACCCGCGCGGCGCGCGCTTGCAGCGCCTTCTCGCCGGCCTTGTCGAGCTTGTCCTCCGCGGCCTTCGCCTTGCGCGCGGCGCGCTGCAGGTCGGCGAGTGTCGCCTCGTGATCGCGATGCACGTGCGTGGCCTCGCTGACCGACGCGTTCGCGACGCCGATATGCCGGTCGAACGTGCGCGTGTCGGCCGCCGCGTTCTGCAGCGCGCGCGCCTCGCGCACGTCGTCGGCGAGCCGCGTCTGGATCGCGGCCTTCGCGGCGACCTGCTGCGCGAGCTCTGCGTGCGCGGCGTCGAGCGCGCGACGGCTCTGCGCGGCGATGCCCTGCTGGCGCGCGGCCGCGACCCGCGCGATCTGGCTGCGCATCTCGCGCACGCGCTTCAGGCGGGCGAGCGTCGCGAGCACGAGACGATCGTCTGCTTCAGACATGGTCGTTCGCGAGTTTCGTCAGCTTCGCGAGCAGCGCGTCGAAGCGCACGTCGTCGTGCGACGCCTGCGCGCAAAATGCGCCGATGGCATCGCGCGCACGCAGCGCGAGATCGCCGAGCCGGTCGCTGCCTTCGCGATACTCGCCGATCTGCACGAGCAGCTCGATTTCCTGGTACTTCGCGATCAGCTCGCGCACGCGCGCGGCCGATTGCTGATGCGCGCGGCTCGCGACCAGCGGCATCACGCGCGACAGACTCGCGAGTACGTCGATCGCCGGATAGCGGTTCGCGAGCGCGATCTTGCGCGACAGCACGATGTGCCCGTCGAGGATCGAGCGCACTTCCTCGGCGATCGGATCGGATTCCTCATCGCCTTCGACCAGCACCGTGTACAGCGCGGTGATCGAGCCCGTCGCACCCTGCCCCGCGCGTTCGAGCAGGCGCGGCAGCACGGCGAACGTCGACGGCGGGAAACTGCGCCGCGTCGGCGGCTCGCCGCTCGCTAGGCCCACCTCGCGCTGCGCGCGCGCGAAGCGCGTCAGCGAGTCGACCAGCAGCAGCACGCGCTTGCCCGCATCGCGGAAATGCTCGGCGATCGCGGTGGCGACGAGCGCGGATTTCACGCGCTCCATCGCCGGACGATCGGACGTCGACACGACGACGATCGAGCGCGCGCGCACCTCGGGCGACAGGCTGTGCTCGATGAACTCGCGCACTTCGCGGCCGCGTTCGCCGACCAGCGCGATCACGTTCACGTCGGCCTGCGCGCCGCGCGCGATCATCCCGAGCAGCGTGCTCTTGCCGACGCCCGACGGCGCGAAGATGCCGACACGCTGGCCGACGCCGAGCGTCATCAGGCCGTCGATCACGCGTACGCCGGTCGGAAACGGCGTGTCGATCATCTTGCGTGCGAGCGGATTCGGCGGATCCTGCTGCGTCGATACCCACGCGGCGCCCGTCACCGGCCCGCGATCGTCGAGCGGCCGGCCGAGCCCGTCGAGCACGCGGCCGAACAGCGCGTCGCCGACCGGGAACACATGCTCGCGCCCGGACGGCACGACGGTCGTCTCCGGCGACAGGCCGGCCACGTCGCCGAGCGGCGTGAGCAACGTGGTCTGCCGCGAGAAGCCGACCACTTCGGCGAGCAGCGTCGGCTGGTTCGGTGTGCGCAGCTCGCAGATTTCGCCGAGCCGCGCGCGGATGCCGGTCGCGTTGAGGATCTGCCCGACCGCGTGATTGACGCGGCCCTGCACCGACACCGGCGAGAAGAACGCGAGCCCCGCGTCGAGGTCGCCGACGAGGCGGCCGCGATCGAGCGGCGCGGCATCGTCGTCGCTTTCGCGGCCGAACGGCAGCGGATCGTCGAGCGGCGCGTTCATCGCGGCGCGTCGCGACGGATCGCCTGGCGCAGCGCGTCGATCTGCAGATCGAGGCTCGCGTCGATGCGCCCGGACGGCGTCTCGACCGTGCACGCGTGACGTTCGAGCTGCGCGTCCTCGACGATGCGAATCCGTTGCCGGTTCGACTGGCCGGCGAACGCGCGGTCGAGCGCGTCGCGCATCTCGTCCTGCCGGCCGGGCGCGACCCGCACGATCAGGAACGCTTCGTCGCGCACGAGCGGCGCGATCCGTGCGAGCGCGGCCTCGTACAGCTTCTGCGTGCCCATCTCGCCGACGATCGCGCGCACGGCCTTCACGACGATGTCGGCCATCGAATCCTTCATCGACTCCATCGTGCGCGCGGCGGCCAGCGCCTGCGTGTAGGCCTGCGCCGCATGCTCGCGCTGCGCGCGGCGCATCCCTTCGTCGTAGCCGGCCGCCTGGCGCTTGTCGAATTCGCGCTGCGCGTCGGCGACGATGCGCGCGGCCTCGTCGCGTGCGGTCGCGATCACCGCCGATGCATCGAGCAGCGCCGCGTATTCGCGCTCCTTGAGCACCTTGCGCTCGGACAGCAGCTGCAGGTTGTCGCTCGTGATCAGAAAAGCCAGTCCCATGACGCAAGCCTCTCGGGAATCAGAAACAGGAACAGCAACTCGCCGAACTGGTCGCGCTGCGCGCGGTTCAGCCAGTACGGCGCTTCGTCGTCGATCGCGCGATTGAACTTCAGACGCGCGCGCCGCGCGACCGCGTCGCCCGCCACGCCGATGAAATCCGCGAGCAGCCGGCCGCCGCGCGCCCGGATCACGACCGGCAGCGCGGCCGGATCGGCACGCCACGGTTCGAGCGTTTCCGCGAGCGCGCCGAATTCCGGCGCGCGCTCGAGCGCGAGCTCCAGCGCATCGCCGCCGAGCTTCGCCGCGACTTCCGCGCGAATGCGCCGCACGGTGAGCGCCTCGCGCAGCCAGCCGCGATGCAGCAGCAGCCCCGCATACGACGCGAGCTGCTCGAGCGCCGCACCGGGCAGCAGCGCGAGCCGCGCGCACGGATTCGCGACGTCGAAGTCGTGATGGCCGGCCACGCCGTTCGCGTCGAGCAGGTGACGCGCGAGCAGCTTGCGGCCTGCCGGGCCGAACGCATCGGGCGAGCGATAGCGCGCAGGCCACTCGGCCGGCACGCGGGTCACGTGCAGATAGCGGTCCGGCCGCAGGTTGAACTCGCAGACGAGCGCGTGAAACGCCGCCCGCCGCCCGTCGGGCGGCGGTGCAAGCGGCTGCAGCCACGGCAGCGGCGTGGTGTCGGCTGCAGCACCCGGCGGCAGCGCGTGTGGATCGTTCATGCACCGTCGCGCGCGCCGTCCGGCGTGCGCAGCCCGCCGCCGCCCGAACCGCTTGCGCCGCGCGCCGAGCCGAGCAGCCCGGCCAGCCGGGCGCCGAACATCCCGCGCCGCGCGGCCGACAGTGCGATCACCGCGCAGGTCAGCAGGATCAGCGCGAACACCAGCCAGCCGAGCGGCGAGCGCAGCCGCAGGATGTCCGACACCGCGCTGCCGATGCCGTCCACGCGCGTCGTGCGTGCGGCGGCCGGTTGCAGGAACAGCGATACGTTGTCGTACTGCAGCCCCTCGATGCTGTGCGCGACGAGATCCTTGACCATCGGCGCCATCGCGCGCAGGTCCACGCCGGGCCGATAGCGGATGTACACCGCCGCCGACGACGGCTTGATCTTGTCCGCGAGCGGATCGTTCTCAGGAATCACGACCTGCACGCGCGCGACCACCACGCCCTCGATGTCCTGCAGCGTGCGCGACAGGTCCTGCGACACGCCATACAGGTAGCGCACGCGCTCTTCGGCCGGCGTCGACACGAGCCCCTGCTTCTGGAACAGCTCGCCGAGGCTCGCATAGCTCGGCTTCGGCAGCCCGTTCGCCTGAAGCACGGTCAGCGCCGGCTGCATGTCGCCGTCGGCGACGCTCACGAGCCACGCGTTGCGATCCGACGTGTCGCGTGCGTCGTTGTCTTTCGACGCGCTGATGCCCGCGTCGCCGAGCACGGCGACCATCTGGTTCGCGTCGCGCTCCGACAGGCCGGAGTAAAGCTCCTTCTGGCAGCCGGCCAGCAGCGCAAGCAGTCCCGCGAGCAGCACACGTGCCGCCCGGCTGCGCCACGCATGCATGCGCGGCGTCGAATCGATCGTCGTCATCGTTTGTCCGCTTCATCGCGCGCGGCCGTTGCCGGCCTGCGCGCTCGTCACTCCTGCGTCTTCAGCACCGTATGCGTGAAGCCGTTCGCCGCCTGCGCGACCGACAGGCTCAACTGGTATTCGGAAATCGTGGTGGTCGCCGTCCACTGGAAATCCATCGCCTGCACCATCGTCATCAACGGATCGCTGCGGTTGTCCGCCATCGACGTCAGCATCTCGGTGCGATGCCTGTCGATGTTCGCGTACCGCGTGTCGAGATCGTTGCCGTACGTGCGCAACCGCTCGACGAGCGACGAATGGTTCGCCTGTGCGGGTGTCGCGGGCGTCATCTGCACCGCCGGCGCCGCATCGGCCGGCGCGCGCGACATCGCGACGCCCGACGCCGACGGCGCGGCCGGCGTCGCGCCCGGCTGCATCAACGCATCGAACTGGCGCACCTGCGCCGGATCGGACGCCGTGCCCGCCTGCTGCGCGGCACCCGCGAGCGCGGCCGCGCCCGGCGGTGCCGCGCCTACGCCTGTTACAGACATGATCATGTCCTCCTTGACCGGCAGAGCCGGGAACGAGCCGGCCGGCACGCGCACACGCCCCGCCGGGTGCCCGACACGGGCGGCCCCGGCATCCGGCGTCGCGCGGCACGGCCGGCGACCGGCGTCATGCGCGGCCGGCGGAACTCAGGTGTTGCGCAACCTGGGCGTTCGCCGTCCCTTCCTGCGCGGTCACTGCGTTGCTGGTTTCGAACGTCGCGGTCGACTGCTGGACCTGGAAGTTGATCTTCGTCAGTTCGAGCTGCGTCTTGGTCAGGTCGTCGGCCTGCTGCTGGACCTGGTTCGTGTTGGTGGCACCGGTCGGGGGGGTACTCATGTTTCGCTCCTTTACGTGAACTGCGTCCCACTTCCGGCGGCGGCCCCATGCCCCGCCGGCGACGTGACGCGCCGCATGCTCGCGGCGTGTCGCGTAATGCGCGCACCGCGCGATACGCGATGCGCAAGTCCTGTCGCGGCGCTAGTGCGCCGCTGGCTTCGATGCGCCGGCGGCCGCAACAGCCGGCGTCGCCGGCGCATCCGGCAACAGCGTCGGCCCCGGCACCGGCTGCGCGACGCCGGCCGCCGCGCCACTCGCGAGCGGCGGCACGGGCGACGCCGGCGCCTGCTCGGGCGCGCTCGCGGACGGGCCGCCGAGCGGCATCGTGATGCGCTGCCCGTTGCGCTCGAACACAACTTCGTCCGGGCCGATCGACACGACGGTCGGCCCTTCCTTCAGCCGCGCACCTTCGAAATAGCGGCTGCCGTCGGCCGTCTCGATGTAGCGCTGGTCGCCGTCGCCCGCGAACACCGTCGTGATCTCCGGAATGCCCGCGACACCGCCAAGCGTCGTCGCCGTGCGCGGCGCGGCGGCATCGGCATCGCGCACGTGGTCGACCACCTCGAGCGCCGGGCGCGCATCCTTCATGTAGTTGCGGATGCGCGGCTCGATCTGCGCGCGCTCGGCCGCGCCCGTCAGCTCGATCCGGCCGCGGCCGAGATAGGTGACCGTCAGCGCCGTGTCGCTGAAATACGTCTGCGCGGTCGCGACGAGATCGCTGACCACGTAGAGGTTGCCGAGCGCCGCGTTGTCGACGCCCGCGACGATCTGCGCGACGCGCTCGCGCGCGGCCGGGTCGCTCACATAGCCCGACACGATCACGCCGTCGTCGTGCGGTGCGACGGCAAGTTCCGGATACGCATGCAGCAGCTGCTGCAACCGGTGCGTGCGCGCGAGCACCGATTCGTGCTGCCACGGCAGGCGCCCCGACCATGCGACGAAACCGTAGCCGAGCGCGCCGAGCAGCACGCCGACCCACAGCGCGACGACCGCGATCACGAGCCGCCGGCTGCCGAGACGGCGCAGCCCGCCCGTGAGCCAGCCAAGCCACGCGGCCTCGCGCGTGGCGTCCGGCGCATCGGCCTCGTCGGGCACCGCGACGCTCGCCTGCGCGTGACGCGCGATGCCGAGCTTGATCGAGCCGACCGTCACGACATCCTGCGGCGTCATCGAGCGGCGGCCCGCGCCGAGCGGCTCGTCGTTGAACAGCACCGGCGCGCCGCCGTCGCCGCCGTGGTTCTGCACCGTCACCGCGAGCGCGCCGACCTGCAGGCACACCTGTTTCGCACCGATCTCGCGATCGGGCAGGATCACTTCGCAATCGGCCGCGGTGCCGACCCAGTTCGCGCCGCGCGCGAGCGACATCGTGCGGCCGTACATCGGCCCGCTGAGAAAGCACAGGTTCCACGGCGACGCGAGCGCGGCCGACCCGGCCGCCGCGCCGCCAGGCAATGCGCCGTCGCCGTGCGGGTCAATGATGGTCGTCGACATGGGTGGACGCTCCTGCGGTCGTCGCCGCGGGCTGCGACGCCGAATCCAACGGCTGCGGCAGCGCGGGCGGACCGAACTTCGTGCCGGGCAGCGGCGTCGGCGTCAGCGGTACCGCGATGTCGTTGTCCGGCGGACGATACATCGACGTGCCGTTCGGATCGGCCGGCCCGTCCGCGCCCGGGTTCACGGGCGAGCCGTCCGGCGCATACATCGACGCGGTCGTCACCACGCGCGGCGTCAGCAGGTAGAACCGCTCCATGTGGTTGCCCGACTTGTCGGTGTACTTGAACAGGTTGCCGATCAGCGGGATGTCCGACAGCCACGGCACGCCGCTCTTGTTCAGCCGCACCTCGTCGTCGTTGAAGCCCGCGATCAGCAGGCTCTTGCCTTCGTCGATCATCGTCTTGGTGACGATGTTGCGCTGCTGGATCACCGGCACGTTCGACACCGCCTGCCCCGGCACGATGTTGCCGTCCTGGATATCGATCGACATCATCACGCTCTGCGGATTGCCTGAGACGGCGGCCGCGTTGCGGATCGCCTCGTCGACGATCATCGGCGTCACCTTGATGCTGGTGCCGGTCGTCACGCTGTACAGCGACGAATCCTGGTAGCCCTGCACCTGCACGTAGAACTGCGTGAGGTTCTCGAGAATGGCCTCGGTATTGTCGAGCGCGAGCACCTTCGGCTTCGAGCGCAGCTGCGCCTGCCCCTTCTGCGCGAGCGCATTCACGCGCGTGAGCAGGTAGTTGCGCAGCGAGCCGCCGATCGACGCGGTCAGCGCGATGCCGGTCGGCATGAAGGTGCCGGTCTGCCCCGCCTCCGACGCGCCGATGCCGAACGTGAGCGGCGGATTGCCGGCGCCGTTGTACTGCGTGTTGCCGTTCAGCGGGTTCTGGCCGTTGCCGATCTGCACGTCGCCGTGCGTCGTGTGCAGGCGCCAGTCGATCCCGAGGCTGTCGAGCGAATCCTCGTTGATGTCGATGATCGTCACGTTGATCTCGACGATGCGCGGACGCTCGTCGAGCTGGTCGATCAGCGACTGGTAGCGGTACATGTTCTCCGGCAGGTCGCGCACGATCACCGCGTTGATCGCCGGATCGGCGACGATCTGCGGCAGCGTGTCGCCACCACCTCCGGCCGAGAACGGCGAGAAGCCGCCGGCAGCGCTGTCCGTGCCGCCATAGCCGCCCTGCCGCGGGCCGCCGGACATATCAGGGAAGTCGAGCCGCGGCACCGCGATCGTCAGCCCCGAGCCGAGCTTGACCTGGCGCGCGGCCTGCCCGAGCGGCGTGCTCGACGGCGGCGCATTCGTGCCGCCGCCCTTGCCGAACAGCCGGCGCAGGATCGTCGCGACGCCCGGCACCGTCACCTCTTTGCCCGAGCGATTGATCGTGAAGTCGGACGCCCAGCCGTACTTGAGCCGGAACGCGCGGATGTCCGCATGCGCGCCGTTCGCCGACGGATCGCCGACCGAGCCGACCGCCTGCCGCACAAGTTCCACGTAGCGGCGCGGGCCGGCCACGTACACGCTGTTCGCGCGGTCGTTGATCACGAGCGTGTAGCGCTTGTCGGGAATCTGCATCGCCTGCAGCGCGCGGCCGATCTCGCCGGCCGCGTTCGGCGGGATCGGGATCATCTGCGTCTGCGACTGATCGGCCGGATCGACGTACAGGAACGAACCGTCGTAGTACCACGTGAGCCCGTAGGTCGAGCAGATCGTATCGAGCGTCTGCTGCGGCGTGCCCGAGAAGCGGCCGCTGATCACGCCGTCCACCTTCGGGTCGACCACGGCCGTCACGCCCTGCGACGACGCGAGCTCGCGAATGAAGTCGCCGATCTTCTTGCCGTTCGCGACGATCGTGAACGGCTTGTTGCGCCAGCGCAGGTCGGCCGCACGCGCCGGCTGCGCGACCGTCATGCACAGCGATGCCGTGAGCAGCGCGGTCGCGCACATGGCGAGCGCGGCCCGTTGCAGACGGCGCGGTTGAAACCGGATCGGGGCGACGCGTCGACGCATCAAAGCACTCCTGTGGAAGAAACGAACATGCGTTCCAGCGCCTGCTGCGCGAAGCGCAGCACCTCGCTGCCGAGCCAGCCGGACAGCAGCACGAGCGCGACCATCACGGCGATCAGCCGCACCGCGATGCCGATGTTGGCGTCCTGCACCTGCGTCACCGCCTGCAGGATCGCGACGACCAGGCCGGTGACGGTGGCGATCAGCACGATCGGCAGCGACAGCAGCAGCACCAGCATCAGCGCCTGCCGGGTCAGGTCGAGGATCGTCGAGCTCGTCATTGCACGACTCCCGGCGTGCGCACGCCGGCGCCCGCACCGAGCGTGCCGTCGTCCGGCGGGTTCTTCACCCACCCGACCGTATGAAGCTGCACGTCCTCCTCGACCTCCTGGTACGACAGCACCGCGAGTTCGGGCAGCACCGGCTGCAGGATCGTCTTCACGTAGCGGCGCGCGCCGAGCGCGACCATCACCGCGAGGCGCGCGGTGCCTTGCGGGTTGCCGTGGCCGCCCGGGCCGGCCGTCTGTGTTGCCGTTGCGGCCTGCACGATCGCGCGCACCTGCTCGCCGATATCCTGCTTGATCGCGCTCGACAGCGCGAGGAAATTGCCCTGCTTGGTGCGCATCACCGCGTTCTCGATCCGCTCCTGCAGGTTCTGCTCGAACAGCACGACGCGCAGCTGGCGCGCCGCGCCCGCATGCCGATCGGTGATCATCCGGCGCAGGTCGACGCGCACCAGCTCGACCAGTGCAATCACGTCGTCCGGCTCGTTCGGCGCCCACGTGATCAGGCTTTCGAAGATCACGCGCAGGTTGCGGATCGGCACCTGCTCGGCGAGCAGCCGGCGCAGCACCTCGGTCACGCGCTGCAGCGGCACGAGCCGCGTCAGTTCGCCGACGAGTTCGGGGTGCTCGCGGCGCACCAGATGCACGAGCGCCTGCGTCTCCTGGATGCCGAGCAATTCGTCCGCGTGCTGGCGCACGATCTGCTCGACGTGCGCGGCGAGCGCGCCTTCGCTCGTCAGCCACTTGCCGTCCGGCGCCGCGCCGTCGGGCTTGATCCACAGCGCGGTCGCGAACGGGCCGAACGCCTCGGCCGGCTGGCGTTCCGCGCGCTCCGGCAGCGGCGCGACGCCATCCCACAGCAGCCAGCCCGGCTTCAACGCGCCATGCGCGGCGAGCACGTCCTGCAGATAGATGCGGTACGTGCCGGCCGGCGCGCCCTCGTCGTCATTCAGCGTGATGCGCGGAAACACCGTGCCGATATCCGCGTCGACGCGCGCCTTCGCGCTCGACAGCGCGGCTTGCAGCTGCGCGAGGTTCAGCGTCGTGCGCAGGTCGTCCGACAGCGACACCGCGATCAGCGACGTGACGCCCGCCGCATGCGACACCTTCGCGGGCTGGCCGTCGTCGGCCGCGCCGACGCGTCCGGCGATATGAATCAGGTTGAAGCTCGGCGCGGTCGTCTTGCGCTTGAGCTGCGTGAACGCGAACACGCCGAGGCCGACAGCGATCAGCGCGAACGACCACTTCGGGAAGCCCGGCACGACGAGGAAGCCGGCCAGCACCAGCGCCGCGATCAACAGCGCACGCGGATGCGCGCCGAGCTGCTCGCCCAGCTGTTCGCCGAGCTGGCGCTGCCGCGCGTCGCGCGTCGCGACGCGCGTCGTCACGATGCCGGCCGCGATCGATACCAGCAGCGACGGAATCTGCGATGCCATCCCGTCGCCGACCGTCAGGATCGCGTAGCGCTGCAGCGCCTGGCCGATATCCATCCCGTGCATCAGCGTGCCGACCGCGATCCCCGCGACGATGTTGATGAACGCGATCACGAGGCCCGCGATCGCGTCGCCCTTCACGAACTTCATCGCGCCGTCCATCGCGCCGTGCATCTGCGATTCCTGCTCCAGCTTCTCGCGGCGCTCGCGCGCCTCGTCGGCGCTGATGATGCCCGCGCGCAGGTCCGCGTCGATGCTCATCTGCTTGCCCGGCATCGCGTCGAGCGAGAAGCGCGCGCCGACTTCCGCGACCCGCTCCGAGCCTTTCGCGATCACGATGAACTGCACGACGGCGATCACGAGGAACACCACGCCGCCCACCACGACGTTATTGCCGACCACGAGCCGCCCGAACGCATCGATCACGTGACCCGCGTTCGCGTGCAGCAGGATCAGCTTGCACGACGCGATGTTCAGCGCGAGCCGGAACAGCGTGGTGAACAGCAGCAGCGCGGGAAACGACGAGAAGCTGACCGCCGACGGCACGTAGGTGGACACCGTCAGCAGCACGACGCTCGCCGCGAGGTTCAGCGAGATCATCCCGTCGAGCGCGACCTGCGGCAGCGGCAGGATGAACAGCGCGACCACCGACACGATGAACGCGGCGAGAAACAGATCGGCGCGCGGCGATGCCCCGAGACGCCGCCCGGACACGCTGCGGCCGGCGGAAAAGATCCGCTGCCAGTCGCGAGGGAGCGCCTTCGGTTCTGCCATCGTGCCGTCGTCCTGTCGTTGTCGCCGGCGGGCGCGGGCCGTCATGCCCCGTGTCGCGCGGACCGTTGAATGGGACGAGTGTAGCGACGCGAAACCGCCTAAAAAGGGACGCGCCTCGTAGCGGCGCGGCGGTTTTCCCGCGACGATCGGATCGGACTACGAAACCCGGCGGCGCCTGCGCGCGCGCATCGCCGGAACCGCTTCCATCGCGCGGCGGGCGCCGCGCGGGCGCAACGGGTCAGGACTCCAGACGGCGTGCGGCGAGATACGCGAGCTGCGCGCGGTTCTGGACGTTGAAGAGTTTTTCGAGCGAACGGATATGGTGCCCGACCTTGTGCAGCGACGTGCGCAGCGCGCTCGCGATCTCCTGGTCGGACAGTCCGTGCACGAGGCGCTCGAGCACCTGCTGCTGCTCGTCGCCGAGCGCGAAGCCGCGCATGCGCGCGATGCGCGCCTCGAGAAACGGCAGCGCGACGCGATGCACGGCGAGACTCACCGACAGCGCGCCGCCGATCACGCGATCGTCGATCCACTCGGTGCCGTGTGCCTCCGACGTGACGTTCACCGCGACGCGCAGGTCGAGCCGCGGCGCCGACAGGCTGAAGATCACGCCGCTGTTCATTGCATGCGCACGCAAATGGCCGGCCAGCGCGAGCACCTTGCGATCGCCGTTGCCCTGCGCGGCCGACTCGATCTCGTCGAGCCGCCATGCGACCGGAAAGCCGCTCTGCCGCA
Organism: Burkholderia sp. Bp9031; assembly: GCF_003857965.1. NCBI lineage: Bacteria > Pseudomonadati > Pseudomonadota > Betaproteobacteria > Burkholderiales > Burkholderiaceae > Burkholderia > Burkholderia sp. Bp9031. The sequence continues at coordinate 32,440 of NZ_QTPW01000018.1, read as the reverse complement.
CCTGCGCGAAACGCGGGTCGCTCTCGTAGAGCATGCCCTCGATATATGGCTGCATGAACGTCGCGGGCGCGAGATCGCGCAGCAAATGCGCACACAGGATGCGCCGTCCGATCATCTCGTACGCGCCGTAACCGAGCGTGCTGAAACCGATTTGCCGCAGTCGCGCATGGCATTGCGCAAAATCGACGGGATTCAGGTCGGATTTACCTGGCACAACTTGAATGCCGGTAAAAACGTCGCGATCGAATGTATGAATTTCTTTCGAATAAGCGGCAGCCGCCGCAATATCCGCTTGCGAGAACCACTCGACGCGTGGCGCGTCGTCAGCATAGGTCATGAGGAGCCCACCCTTCCCAATATGTGAACTTGCCCCGTCACGCTTTGGTCTTTTCTTTATGATTTTCTGGTCGTCTCTATAGCGTGGCGAATATGAACCTTTCGCCCGCATTAGTATTACGGCATATTACGCGCACACAGGCATTTTTGTACAATGCCCCCGCGTTTCGTCTGGATGACGATCGGCGCATATCATAAAGATGCTCGATCGCATCGTCGCGGTGCCGTGCACGACACGGCTGCCGCCACGCGATGCGCGTCGATTCCGAGGGATGGCTCATGTCCGATATTGCATTGCATGAAGAAGCGGTCGCCCCAACCATGTCCCGCCCGCCCCGGCGGACGGTCGCCTGCACCGACGCGTCGAGAGAGCGCCCGGTGCAGGTCGTCTGGTGCGATGACGTCAAGCGCGGCGACATCGCGCAACCGAATGCGCCGAAGCTCGGCGTCGCCGATACGCTCGCGCACGCGCAGAGCACCGCGGAGCGCAACCGGATCGTCGCAAGCCTGCTGCACCTGACGGGCTTCTCGACGTTCGCGTACTTCGCGCTCGAATTCTCGCGGGAGCGCGTCGAGAGTCTCTACCTGCACGAGGCGTTCACGCCGACCACCTATCGCGGCGACTACGTGCGGCACAACCATCACGACATCGATCCGCGCACGCTCGACGCGCGCGTGTGCAACATGCCGATCGTGTGGGACCTGCAGCAGCTGCGCCGCGAACATCGCGAGCGCGACGACGGCCCGTGCGTGACGCCGGCCGCGCTCGACGGCTTCCTGCAGACGATGCAGGACGACGGGATGTGCAGCGGCATCATGTATTCGATGGCCGTGCCCGGCACGCGGCTGCACGCATTCATGAGCTTCACCGCACCGCGCCGCACGCGCGAGTGGATCACGCCGGCGACGATCGAGCAGGCGCTGTCGATCGGGCTGTCGGTACACAAGTTCGCGTCGCCGCAACTGATCGCGACATCGCGCGAACGCGCGGTCAACGGGCTCACGCCGTTCGAGCAGGAACTGCTGCTCGGCATCGCGGAAGGCGCATCCGACAAGGAGATCGGCCGGCGCCTCGACACCAGCGCGCACAACGTCGACTATCACCTGCGCAAGCTGCGCAAGCGCTTCGGCGTCGCGAACCGGATCCAGCTCACGTACCTGACGTCGAAGCTCGAGCTGATCTGACGCATGCCATTTGCCCGCGTAAACGCACATGCCGGCCTCGCGGGCCGGCATGTGCGCACTTCGACGGATGACGCCGTACGCCGTTACTTCAGCAGCGTCATCTGCACGACCTTGACGATCACGAGACCGACCGCGACCACCAGATAGCCGCGCAGCACGGCCATCCAGACGCGCGTGGCCACCGTCATGTTCTGCGGCTCGAGCGTGTCGAGCGGCGGCATGCGCCACGTGTCGCGCAGCGTGCGGTCGATGCCCGGCTCGACGACACGCTTGTTGCGGCGGATCAGCACCGTCGCGAGATAGCCCACGATCGCGAGCACCGTGCCGCCGACCAGCACGTCGACGATCGCTTCGCCGCTGATGTCCGGATACATCACCGATGCGGTCAGGATGATCGACAGCAGCACGAGCACCCAGACCACCGCGCCCGTGAACACGTTGAGCTTCGTCGAATTGACCCACGGGCCGAGCACCTGGCGGTCATTGCAGAGCACGAGCAGGAACACCGTCGCGCTCGGCAGCAGCACGCCCGCGAGCGTCTGCACGGCTTCGGTCAGCAGGCCGAGCGGGCTGCCCGGAATCAGCACGAGCGCGGCAGCGGCCGCGACGATCCCGAAGTAGACGAGATAGAAACCCTTCGCATCCGACACGCCGCGATGCAGCGAATGGCGGATCTTGAACACATCGCCGATCGCGTACGCGGTCGACAGCGACACCGCCGCCGCGCCGATGATGCACGCATCGAGCAGCGCGACCGCGAACAACGTCGCGCTCGTGCGGCCCGCATACTTCTCGAGGCCCGCGATCACGCCGCCCGCGTCGGTGAAGTTGCCTGCTTCCGAATGGCCGCCGAACAGTGCGGCGCTGAAGCCGATCATCGCGACCGCGCCGATCAGCACGAACGCGATGCCGATCCACAGATCGACCTTCTCGTACTTCATGAAGCGCGGCGTGATGCGCTTGTCGATCACGTAGCTCTGCTGGAAGAACAGCTGCCACGGCGCGACCGTCGTGCCGACGATGCCGATCACGAGCAGCATCACGTCGGACAGCTTCGCATGCGCGGGCCAGTTCGGCACGAAGAAGTCGCGCGACATCTGCGACACCGGCGGGTGGATCGACACGAGCACCGGCACCAGCAGCAGGCTCAGCACACACAGCCCGATCGCGAACCGCTCGAAGCGCCTGAAGTCGCCGGTACTCACCGCGGCCATCGTCAGCGCGGCGGCCACGCACACGCCGGCAACCTTCGGGAGCCCGAAGAAAGCCAGCACGAACGTGATGCCGATGAACTCGGTGACGATCGTCAGCGCATTGAGCAGGAACAGGTCGATCACGCTGAACGCACCCCAGAACTTGCCGAAGCGCTCGAAGATCAGGCGCGCATGGCCGACGCCGGTGACCGCGCCGAGGCGCAGCACCATTTCCTGGTTCACGTACAGCACCGGCACGAGCAGCAGCAGCGTCCACAGCAGCGTCGTGCCGTAGTTCTGGCCGGCCTGCGTGTAGGTGCCGAATGCGCCGGCATCGTTGTCGCCGACCATCACGATCAGGCCGGGGCCGACGATCGCGAGCAGCGTGCGCAGGCGTGCCCACCATGTGCCGCGTGCGGCGGTGTCGTGATGCGAGATCGTGCCGAGGGCACCGCGGATGTCGCCCAGGTGGGCTTCGTCGAGCACGGCGCTGCGTTCGACGGCGATCGGTGGAGAGACGTTGGATGGCGTGGACATGATGAATTCCGTACGGCTGGTTTTTTTATCCGGCCAAGCGTGTGGCCTTGGCATACGCGCGCGGAACGGGCCCGCATGCGCATGCCGAGACGCGCTCGGCGTGTCGGTTCAGTCGAGCAGCGATTTCAACCGGGCGACCCAACGGGAGAACACGCGCGGACGCGCGTCGAGCATCAGCATCGCGTCGTAGTGCGGACGCGAGTGCGCGACCTGCGGGAGATTCGACAGCAGAAGGCCGAAGTTCATGGTCTGGCTCCTGGCGGCGACGGCATGCGTGCCGGCCGCGTGGTGGGCGCGGGGCCAGTCCGGGGCCTGAACGGCGTGTCAGGCTAGTCGGCCGGCGTGTCCCTGCGACCCGGGTTCAAAAGGGTCTGTTGGTGCAACGGGCATAAGGGACAACTGTCACTGTCGTTCATGGCGGCTCCTGTGCGGTGTTCCGGAGAACACGATTGGCCGCCGTCCGGCGCACGGACCGCTGTTCGGGTGCATGCGACACGCATGCGCGAACGCGGCCGCGCACCGGGCGGCGGCGAAACCGGACGGCGCATGCGCAAACGCATCACGCTAACCGGCGCGAATCAGGGTGCACGTAGGGAGTTGCTGCGAAATTGCTGCTGCGCGCACCGTTTGCCTGGGGGGACAAACGGCGGCTTCGATGAGGCGCGGACGTCGGTCGCTCAGGCGGAAACTTCGTTCGAAGATCGACTACTGCAGGCGTCCAAGGCGGCGGCCCCAAGAGTGAAGATGGCGGATTCTATGGACCGGCCGAAACGGAAGTCAACCCTTTGGAACGCCTTCCGGGGAATATTTTTTCGGGCACGCACGCGCTGAAAGATTTGCGCCCGGAATGACGCGCCGCAACCTTTCAACGCGCGAGCGGATGGGGAGCACCGATGCGTGTGAGCAACAGTCGCCGCGAGCCGGCGCCGGAAGGCTGTATTGCGCGTCGGCCGCCCCCCCGCTGCCGCTGCAACGCCGTCGCGATATGCGCAAGAACGACGTTTTTTGCTTGCACCGCAGCAAAACTCGCGACTACAATCCGCCCCGATTCATCAAGGGAGTCCCTCCGTGGACACATGCTCCAGTTGCAGTTCGATGCCGGTCCAGGCCGGCCAAGCCATCGCGAGATAGCAGCCAGCATGTCATTGCCGCTAGCTCGCATTCGTCGGGTTAGCGCGCTTCCTCCCGGGCCGGCATCGCCGGTTCGTCCGTCGCACGCTCCGTTACGTTCCAACCGCCGATCGCAGGCCGCGCCATGCGCCCGCGCTCGATCACGTCGTCCCGCATTCGCGGGACCGGACGGAGGTACGTCATGTTCTTTCAATCGTTCGCGGTCAGACTCAAGCAACTCGTACACGTCGCATGCGACCGCTCGGTCGTTTCGGCCCTGTCGCCGCTCGCCCGAACCTTCAGCAACTGGCGCGGCAGCGCGCTCGCGCACACGCCGGCGGCACCGCGCCCGCTCGACTGCGCGCTGGTCGGGGCGATGGCGGCCGCCGTCGCGCTCGTCGCGCTGCTCTGCACGGCCGCGTCGCGCCTCGGCTTCACGCAGGTATGGCGTATCGGCGGCTGGTTGCCGTAAACGTCGGCGCCAAGCGGCCGGGTATCCTCCGCGCCGCCCGTGCCTATGCCACCGCCTCACGCCGTCCCTTATTTCGCCAGCCAGACAACCACACAATCAAACAACGGAGCCCGCATGAAACATCGCTTCGAACCCACGCCGCGCAAACCACGTCTCGATGCGCTCGCGACGCTTCTGCTGTCGCTCGCCGCCGCACCCGCATTCGCGCAATCGTCGTCGCCGGCCACTGCCGCCGAACCGACGGCCGGTGCCGGCGACACCGCCGCCGCCCCCGCACCGGCCGCCGATGCTGCCGCGCCCGCCCCCACCGGCTTTTGGGCGCGCTCGAACCTGCTCGGCAACATGGGCGGCCTGCGCGACGTGCTCGGCGACCACGGCGTCACGCTGAGCCTGCAGGAAACCGGCGAATACCTGTACAACGCGGCGGGCGGCACGAAGCGCGGTGGCGCGTACCAGGGCCTCACGCAATTCGGCTTCAACGTCGATACGGAGAAGGCGATCGGGCTGCCGGGCGGCACGTTCAACGTGTCGGGGCTGCAGATCCACGGCACCAACCTCACGCAGCGCTATCTGCAGACGCTGCAGACCGCGACCGGCATCGAGGCGAATTCGACCACGCGGCTGTGGGAGCTCTGGTACCAGCAGGCCTTTCTCGACGGCAAGGCCGACGTGAAGGTCGGCCAGCAGAGCGTCGACCAGGAATTCATGGTGAGCCAGTACGCGACGACGTTCATGAACGCGACGTTCGGCTGGCCCGTGCTGCCGGCAACCGACCTGCCGGCCGGCGGCCCTGCGTATCCGCTGTCGTCGCTCGGCGTGCGGCTGCGCGTGAAGCCGGCCGATGCGTGGACCGCGCTGGTCGGCGTGTTCGACGGCAACCCGGCCGGCCGCAGCGACGGCGACGCGCAGGCGCTGAACGCGCACGGCACCAACCTCAACCTGCGCAGCGGCGCGTTCGTGATCGGCGAACTCCAGTACGCGCTGAACGCGCCGCCCGCCGATCCGAAAGCGCCGCAACCCGCCGGCCTGCCGGGCACGTACAGGCTCGGCTTCTGGTATCAGTCGCAGCATGCGAACGATCCGCGCGTCGGCACCGACGGGTTGTCGCTCGCGAATCCTGCGAGCAACGGGATGCCCGCCACGCATCGCGGCAACTACGGTTTCTATGCAGTCGCGGATCAGATGGTATGGCGGCCGTCGGCCGACAGCCCGCGCTCGGTCGGCGTGTTCGCACGCGTGATGGGCGCGCCGGGCGATCGCAACGTCGTCGATTTCGCGGCGAATGCCGGTGTCACGCTGAAGGCGCCGTTCGTCGGACGCGACGACGATACGGCCGGCCTCGCGGTCGGCTACGCGAAGATCGGCTCGCATGCGCGTGCGCTCGACGGCGACACCGGCGCATACACGACGCCCGGCTATCCGGTGCGCCGCGCGGAAACGGTGATCGAGGCGACCTACCAGTACCAGGTCACGCCGTGGTGGCAGTTGCAGGCCGACCTGCAGCACTTCTTCCGGCCGGGCGGCGGCATCCCGAACCCGAATGCGGCCGGCGCGCGCATCGGCGACGAAACGGTGGTCGGCGTGCGCACGACGATCACGTTCTGACGCACCGCGCATGCGACGCGGGCCGGACTCCCGCTTGCGCGGCGATCCGGCCCGTTGCGCATTCACGTGCCCGCGTGCGGCGCACGCGGCCCGTCACTCGCCGTACAGCCCGAGCAGTTTCAGCGTGACGCCGTTGGTCCAGCCGAAGCCGTCCTGCAGCGGATATTCGCCGCCACCGCCGCCGCCCTCGCCGGCCCCCTCGACCACGTACTTCTCGACGAGCTTGCCTTCGGTCGCATACACATGCTTCACGTCGGTCAGGAAGCGCGTGCCGATGTCCTTCGCGAGCGCCGGTTCGCCGTAACGGCGCAGCCCGTCGAGCGCGATCCACTGCAGCGGCGCCCAGCCGTTCGGCGCGTCCCACTGCTGGCCCGTGTTCTCGGTCGTCGTCGCGAGGCCGCCCGGCTGCAGCAGCGTCTTGCGCACCTCGCGCGCGGTCGCCTTCGCGCGCTCGGGCCATGCGACACCGGTGAACAGCGGATACAGCGCCGCGGCCGTCACGCTGTCGCGCGGCTTGCGCAACTGCCAGTCGTAGTCGCCGTAATAGCCGCGACGGTTCCACAGATAGTGGTTGATCGCGGCCGCGCGGCGTGCCGCCCGTCCGGAAAAGTCCGCGACGCATGCAATGTCGTGCGTGACCGTGCAGCCCTTCACGATCGTCCTCTCGAGATGGAACATCAGGCTGTTCAGGTCGACCGGCACGATCGACGTCGTGCGGATCGTCGCGAGCGTCTTGCCGTCGCCGAACCAGCGCGAGCTGTAGTCCCAGCCGCTTTCGGCGCCCGCGCGCAGGTCGCGGTACACATCGTTCGCGGGGCGATTCGGCACGGCCTTCGCGGTCGTCACGTCCTCGAGGTACGACTCGTCGCGCGGCGTATCGCTCGCATCCCAGTAACGGTTCAGCACCGCGCCGTCCGGCATCGCGACCACGTGGCGCGCGGCTTGCCCGCGCGGCGTCGTGGTTTCGCCCTGCATCCAGTACGCATGCTCCTTGCGCAGCGCCGGCAGGTATTTCTGGTAGACCTTGTCGCCTTCGGCCTGCGCGGCGAGCGTAACCATGTATGCGAAGAACGGCGGCTGCGAGCGGCTCGCGTAGTACGTGCGGTTGCCGTTCGGGATGTGGCCGATCGTGTCGATCAGATAGGCGAAGTTGTCGAGCATGTCGTCGACGAGATCCTCGCGCCCCGACACCTGCAGCCCGAGCATCGTGAAATAGGTATCCCAGTAGTAGCCTTCGCGGAACCGGCCGCCCGGCACCACGTACGGCTTCGGCATCGGGATCAGCGAGCTGTATGGCGGCACCGTCGTGCTGGTACGCGTGAGCTGCGGCCACAGCCAGTCGATGTGCTCGCGCAGCGTCTGGTTCGCGGGCGGCGTGACCCCGCCTTGCGGCGGCGGCGTGAAGTGCTGGTCGACGAACGTCTTCAGCGAGAAGCCCGGCTGCGACTTCTGTTGCTGATACAACTGCACGATCGTCGCCGGATCGGTATCGGGCGTCGCATCGACGAAGGTCTTCTGGTCGGGATAGAGCTGCGCCGTTTGCACCGCGACGAACAGGTCGCCGTAGAGCTGGCTCGGCGGCGGCAGCAGCGTGCTGCCGGAGGCCGGGTTCGCGAGCGCCGCCGACGCCGGCACGGCCGCCTGCGCGGCCGCATGATTCGCGCTGTCGGCTTGCGCGGCGCAGCCGGCGACGGCCAGGTATGCGATGGCCATGACGGCGGCCCAGCGCAGGCGCGGTGCGACTACGGACACGGACGGATGCGAGGCAGGATGCGATGCGGTCGATGCGGCACGACGTGACGTCATGACGTGTCCCCTCCTTTCGATGGTAAGTGGATCGGCAGGGGTCTCGTTCGCGCGTGCGCTCGTCTCGATGGCCGTCGATCGATGCGCGTCGTTGTATTCCGCAGATGAGTTCCGACTGTCGCATGAAACGCGCATCGCACGCAAGTTTCGGTTCCGTGCCTGCCCGGCTGCGTCATATGTGACGTCATGCATTGCGACGGCATGGCAGTCGTCTCTTTTTGCCGGCGCGGCAACAGGAACGACTGTTGCAACATGCGGAACAAGCGTTGTCTCACGTGACGCGACGACCACATTGTGGGCATAATGGCGCCTTTACCGCGCGCCCTGCCCATGTCGCCCGTCTTTCTAGCACCGCTCATCGTTGCCTGTGCGTTGTTCATGGAAAGCGTCGACGCCAACATCATCGTCACCGCACTGCCCGCGATGGCGAGGGACTTCGGGCACAATCCCGTCACACTGAACATTGCGATCACGGCCTACGTGGTCGGCCTCGGCGTATTCATCCCGATCTGCGGATGGCTCGCCGACCGCTTCAGCGCACGCTCCGTATTCCGCACCGCGATCGGCATCTTCGTCGCCGGCTCGCTGATGTGCGCGGCCTCGAATTCCCTCGGCGTGCTCACGTTCGCGCGCTTCGTGCAGGGCGTCGGCGGCGCGATGATGGTGCCGGTCGGCCGGATCATCATCTTCCGCGCGGTGCCACGCTCCGATCTCGTGCGCGCGATGAACTACCTCGCGATTCCCGCGCTGTTCGGGCCCACGGTCGGGCCGCTCGTCGGCGGCTTCATCACGACCTACCTGCACTGGCGGATGATCTTCTTCATCAACGTGCCGATCGGCATCTACGGGATCTACCTCGCGAGCAAGCACATCGCGAACACGCACGAGCCCGATCCCGGCCCGCTCGACTGGTTCGGCTTCCTGCTGTCGGCGAGCGGCGCCGCGCTGCTGCTGATGGGCCTCACGCTGATCGACGGCTCGCTCACGTCGCGCACGAATGCGCTCGCGATGTGTGCGGCCGGCGCGGTGATGCTCGCACTCTACGTGCCGTACGCGCGCCGCAAGGAGCGGCCGGTGCTCGACCTCAGTTTCCTGAAGATCCCGACCTACCACGCGAGCGTGGTCGGCGGCTCGCTGTTCCGCATTGGCCTCGGCGCGGTGCCGTTCCTGTTGCCGCTGGCACTGCAGGAAGGCCTCGGGATGAGCGCGTTCCACTCCGGGCTGATCACCTGCGCGTCCGCGCTCGGCGGCGCGATGAGCCGCTCGACGGCCACCCATACGCTGCGCCGCTTCGGCTTTCGCACGGTGCTGATCTACAACGCCGCGTTCGCGGGGCTCGCGATCGCCGCTTACGGCCTGTTCCATCCGGGCATGCCGACCTGGGCGATCTGGACGATCGTGCTGGTCGGCGGCATCTTCCCCGCGCTGCAGTTCACGAGCCTGAATTCGATGATCTACGCGGATATCTCGCAGGCCGACGCGGGCCGCGCGACGAGCCTCGGCAGCGTCGTGCAACAGATGTCGCTCGGGCTCGGCGTGACGGTCGCCGGCCTCGTGCTGCACGTGTCGCACTGGCTGCAGGGCCATCAAACGATGGTGTGGTCGGATTTCTGGCCCGCGTTCGTCGTGGTCGGGCTGTGTTCGTTCGCGTCGATTCCGATCACGCGGCGGCTGCCGCTCGGCGCCGGCGACGAAGTCGCGCGCGGCAAGCGGCAATGAACGAGCAAGGCGGGCGGGAAAAAACAGGCGGCTGAAAACACCGGAAAACAAAAAAATCAGCGGACATCCACACGGGGCCGGTGCACAGCCGCATGGATGTCCGCTCAGGGCTCCGGGTCTCTCGTTGGGGGTTGAGAATCCCGGATCTGCTTCCTGCGTGCCATGGACATATGTGCGTCGGAAGCGGAATCGTTGCGCGCACATTTCGTCGCGCCATGTCTGCACTATAGGGAAGGTCGCGCCGCGCATCTGTCAAGCATTGTCAGACGCGGTGCGTGCGCAGGTCGCACACGTGCGCCGCTTTCGCGCTAAAGTGGTGCCCGACCGCCACCCTCAGCCGCCGCTCCGATGCTTACGCTCTCGCCCGCCGCCGCCCGCGCGCTGCATCTCGCCGCGCAGGGCCTGCTGACCCCGCCCCGCCGCAAGGCCACCAAGGCCGACGTGCTCGACACGATCCGCCGGATGGCGCAGTTGCAGATCGATACCATTCACGTCGTCGCGCGTAGCCCGTATCTCGTGCTGTTCAGCCGTCTCGGCGACTTTGCCCCGCAGTGGCTCGACGAACATCTCGCCGAGGCACGCCTGTTCGAATACTGGTCGCACGAAGCGTGCTTCCTGCCGGTCGAGCAATTCGGGCTGATGCGCTACAAGATGCTCGATCCGTCGGGGATGGGCTGGAAATACGCGGCCGAATGGCACGCGCAGAACCGCGCGGACATCGAGCAGATGCTCGCGCGGATTCGCGACGAAGGCCCCGTGCGGTCGGCGGATTTCGCTCGCGAGGACGGTGTGAAAGGCAACGGATGGTGGGACCGCAAGCCCGAGAAAAAGCACCTGGAAGTGCTGTTCACGACCGGCGAGCTGATGGTGTCCGAGCGCCGCAATTTCCAGCGCATCTACGACGTGCGCGAACGCGTGCTGCCGGGCTGGGACGATGCGCGCGACCTGCCGCCGCGCGATACGGTGCTGCCCGCGCTGCTCGACTACACATGCCGCGCGCTCGGCGTCGTGCGTGCGGACTGGGTGGCCGATTACTACCGCCTGCCGCGTCGTTCGTACCGCGCAGAGCTCGACCGGCTCGCGGACGCGGGCGAACTGATTCCCGTGGAAATCGCCGACTGGAAGGAGCCGGCCTACGTGCATCGCTCGTTCGAAGCGCTGCTGCCGGCCGCTGCGGCCGACACGCTGCGCTCGACGGTCACGACGCTGCTGTCGCCGTTCGATCCGGTGGTGTGGGACCGCCGGCGTGCGTCGACGCTGTTCGGCTTCGACTACACGATCGAGTGCTATACCCCCGCGCACAAGCGGCGCTTCGGCTATTTCTGCCTGCCGGTGCTGCATCGCGGCCGACTGATCGGGCGCGTCGACGCGAAAGCGCATCGCGCGCTCGGCACGTTCGAGTTGAAGGCGGTGCATGTCGAGCCGGGCGTGCGATTCGGCACCGGGCTCGCGGCCGACGTCGCGAAGGCCGTGAAGAAGCTCGCGGCGTGGCATGGCACGCCGGAGGTGACGGTCGCGCACGCGCCGCCCGAATTGACGAAGGCGCTGGCCGGCGCGTAAGCCGGTGGAATCGCGCCGAGCGGCGGCGATGCGCGGGCCGCTTGCGCATATCCGACAGCGCGCGCGTTGCCAGCCACGCTCTGCCGCTCTATCGCTCTGCCGCTCTGCCGCTCTGCCGCTCTGCCGCTCAGTCGCGCAGCTTGCGAAACCGCGGGGTGCCGTCCGGCAGGTTCTCGTTGAACATCGCTTCCGGCCGCACCCACAGGCCACGCGCATGCGGCCACAGATGCTCGTACACGACCACCGATTCCTCGGTTTCGGAATGACGGGCGACGCCGATATAGCGATACAGCCCGCCCTTGTAGTGACGATGCGTGGCGAGTTGTTCGGCTTCCTGTTCGGTCATGATCTGCTTCCCTTCGGCAAAAACGAAAGCGCGTATTGTATGCGCTCGCCTGCACTCGCCGCGCGTCAGCGTTTCGCGTAGATATCGGGGCGCCGGATCTCCATCAGCCGCTCGGGGTTCGCTAACGGCTCGAAGCCGACCGGCCGGTACAGCTCGTGCGCGTCGGTCGTCACGAGCATGATGCGGCGCAGGCTTTGCACCATCGGCTGCGCGAACACATGGTCGATCAGCGCGCGGCCGTAGCCGTTGCCGCGTTCGGACGGCAATACGAACACGTCGCACAGGTACGCGAACGTCGCGTGATCGGTCACGAGCCGCGCGAACCCGACGAGGCGGTCCTCGACATACGCGCCGAAGCACAGCGAGCCGTCGATCGCACGCTCGACGACATCGCGCGGAATGCCCTGCGACCAGTACGCGTCGCGATGCAGGAAATCGAAGATCGCGTCGATGTCGAGTTCGCGCTTGTCGGTGGAAAATCTCAGCGTGGCGGGCGGGGCGTCGGGCACGTCGGCTCTCCGGGAGGATCGGGGCGGAGCAGCAACGATAGCGCGGTGTGGGGTGGGCCACAAGCGACGCCCAGCCCGACACGTACAATATCCCGTACAACACATCCACCTGTGCCACACTTGTACGGCTTATAGTACAAGTGAGGAAAATCATGCGCACGATTCACTTTTCGGATGCCCGCGGCAATCTGAAGACGGTCATCGACCAGGTCGTCGACGACGCCGACGTGACGCTCATTACGCGTCGCGACGCGCCGAACGCGGTCATCATGTCGCAGGAATACTATGACAGCCTGATGGAGACGGTTCACCTGCTCCGCTCGCCGGCCAACGTCGCCCACCTCGAACGCTCGATTGCGCAATTGCGCAAGGGCAAGACGAAAGAGCACAAGCTGACGGGGGACGATGAATGAGCGTACGCCGCGTGCTCTTTACTTCCGACGCGTGGGACGACTACGTTTATTGGCAAGACCGCAAGACCGCAAGACGCTCAAGCGCATCAACCAGCTCATTCGCGAAGCCCAACGTGCGCCGTTCGAAGGCATCGGCAAACCCGAACCACTGAAGGCCAATCTGTCCGGGTTCTGGTCGCGCCGCATCGACGATACGAACCGTTTGGTTTACGAAGCGGACGATCTTCAGATCAGCATCGTGTCCTGCCGCTATCATTACGAGTAGCGTCAATCCTCCCGCCCTCTCCTCACCCGCTTACGGCGCCGGCAGCGGCCGGGACGCCACGCTCGCTTGCTCGTCGCTACCAGTCAGGCAACTGAACCCCGCGCGATGATCTTCGGCGGCGACTCAACTATCTCGCTTCGCCGCAGGCACAACTGATCTTGCAGCAACGGGGGGCCGATTCGGTGATATCGTCGCCTGCTCGATCAACCTCCCGCATCGCTTCATGCCCTATCGACTCATCGCGTTCGACTTCGACGGCACGCTCGCCGATTCGCTCGACTGCTTTCTCGCGGCGTTGACGGAGGCATCACGCATGCACGGCTTTCGCGATGCGACGCCCGAGCTGCGCCCTGCGCTGCGCGGCATGTCTGCACGCGAGATCATCCGCGCGCTCGAGGTGCCGATGTGGAAAGTGCCGCGCGTGACGATCGACATGCGGCGGCTGATGCGGCCGCGCATCGCACACGTGACGCTGTTCCCCGGCGTCGACGCAACCTTCGACGCGCTCGCCGCGCGCGGCATCCGCATCGCGATCGCCACGTCGAACACCGAGGACATCGTGCGCGACCGGCTCGGCCCGCACGCGAGCCGCTGCGTCGATACGTTCGCGTGCGGCATTCCACTGTTCGGCAAGGCGCGCCGGCTGCGCGCGCTCGTGCGCGAAGCGGGCGTGCAGCCCGCCGACGTGCTGTACGTCGGCGATGAAATCCGCGATGCCGAAGCGGCACGCCGCGCGCGCGTCGCGTTCCAGGGCGTCGCCTGGGGTTACACGGCCCCCGACGCGTTGCAGGCGCATTGCGCGACGCCATTGCTGCCGAGCCTCGACGCATTGCTCGATCGCGTGTGACGGTGCCGCGCGAATCGCTCGTTCGACTCGACGCGTCGTGAAGTAACCACGGATGCCCTGCACGCACGACGATGAAACGCCGATGACATGCGGGCACATCGCATCGGTTAAATACGCGTCGCGCACGCAAGAATTGCCGCCGCGATGCACGCGACAAGTACGCACTACCTGTCCGCACGCGCACGCGTCGATTCGTCTTACCAACCGTTACACAAACCACAGCGCGGTTGCACCTGCTACCGGATCGCTCTCCTAGAATCAGTCGGGCCGGGAAACACTTCGAACGCCGCCGCGGCAGAGCGGCAATCGAGTCCGGCCCGGGCGCGCCCGGTCTCTCGCACAGCTGCGGATCACGCGATCCGCCCGTTAATCAGAGCCCCGATCGAAAGGAGGTCCCATGAACCGCTTTCCCCAAATCTCGCGCCTTGCACTGTCTGCCGCTGGCCTGCTTCTCGTCGCCGTGACGGCGACCGCGCAAACCGCGCAACCGGCGCCTTCCGCACCGGCCACCACCACGCAAACACGCATCCACGAAGCCGACCAGACGTTCATCACGGACGGCACGAAAACCGTGTCGACGCAGCACGACGCCGCGCGCATCGCCGATTCGCGCACGTCGGACAGCCAGGTGAAGGCATTCGCGCAACGCGTGTCGACCGACGATGAGAAGATCATCCAGGCGATGCGCGCGGCCAGCCCGCGCGGCATCGACGTGCCGGCCAACAATCCCGACACGACCGTGCTGGACAGCATCAAGAACCTGCGCGGCGCGGAATTCGACAAGGCGTACATCGAGCAGGTCGCGCTCGCCGGCCAGCAGAAGACGATCTCGGCATTCCAGGCCGAAATCGCGTCGGGCCGCGACACGAAGCTGAAGGAAGTCGCACGCCAGGCGCTGCCGATCCTGCAGGCGCACTACGCGGACGCGCAGAAGCTCGCGCAGCGTCATCACCTCGCATCGGCGCAGTAACGCGATGCACCGCCGCGCATCGTGCGCGGCACCCCGCTTCCCCCCGTCGCGTCGCCGTTCCCCTCTCCGGCGGCGCGACGCACATCCCGCACGCGATATGCGACCGACGTTACGTCGCGAGCTTCGCTTTCAATCGTTCGCTGACTTCCGGCCATTCGTCGTCGATGATGCTGAAGCGCACCGAATTGCGCTTGCGGCCGTCGGGCATGATCCGTTCGTGGCGCACGATCCCTTCCTGCTTCGCGCCGAGCCGCAGAATCGCCGCGCGTGATGTCTCGTTCAGCTCGTCGGTCGTGAACTGCACGCGCACGCAGTGCAGCGTGTCGAACGCGTATGCCAGCAGCAGCCATTTCGCTTCGGTATTCGCGTGCGTGCGCTGCGCCGATTCGCTCAGCCACGTGTGACCGATCTCGAGCTTGCGATTCTTGCGGTCGATCTTCCAGAAGCGCGTGCTGCCGATCGCGCGGCCCGACGCACGCTCGACGATCACGAACGGCATCACGGTGCCGGCCGCGCGGCCTTGCAGTGCGCTGTCGAGATACGCGTCGACCGTGTCTTCTCCCGGCACGACCGTGACCTTCAGGTTCCACAATTGCCCGTCCGCGGCGGCATCGAGCAGCGCCTGCCGGTCGGATGCCTCGAGCGGCCGCAGTACGATGCGCTCGCCCGTGAGTGTCGGTTGTTCGACAGAAGATGAAGCGTCGGTCATGACGGGTTCCGTTTCCGTGAAGAGGAGGATGACGCTGCGCGCAGCGACACGCCATCATACGGCGAGCGTCAGCGCGGCAGCGCAGCGAGCCGCTCGCGAATCGCCTTCGCTTCGTCGCGCAGCGCATCGGCGAATGCGTCGACGAGCAGGCTCTTCGGCCGGTGCTCGGGCACGATCACGCTGACGCGGTATGGAAACGAGCGCGTGAGCGGCCGCACGTGCAGGTCGCGCCCGACGAAATCGAGCGCGGTCAGCGGATTGACGATCGCGGCGCCGAGCCCCTGCCGCACGAACGCGCACACCGACACGGCCGATGGCGTCTCGACCACCGAACGCGGCGCGACACCGAGCTGCGCGAACGCCTCGTCGATCAGGATCCGGTACGGGTCGTTCAGCGACAGGCTCACGAACGGACGATCGGCGAGATCCGCGAGATCGATCGCGCGCTGCGCGAGCAGCGGATGGCCGTCGGGCAGCACGCACACCTCGTCGACTTCGAGCAGCGGCGTGAGCACGGTGCCGGCCGGCGCGACGTCGTGCTCGGTCAGCCCGAGATCGTAACGCTGCGCGGTCAGCCACTCTTCGAGCACGGGCGACTCCTGCGTCGCGACCGACACGCTGACACCCGCGTGCGCATCATGAAAGCGCCGGCAGGCGCCGGGCAGGATCGCGTGCGAAAACGCCGGTAGCGCGATCACCGACAGCTGCCCGTCGCGAAACTCGCGCAGCCGCGCGGCCGTCGCCGCGACGCGCTCGAGCCCCACATACGCGAGCCGCACGTCGTCGAACAGCGTGAGCGCGGCCATCGTCGGCCGCAGCCGGCCGTGCGAACGCTCGAACAGCGCGAAGCCGACCACCTGCTCCATCCGCGCGAGCTCGCGGCTGATCGTGGGCTGCGACGTGTAGAGCATTTCGGCCGCTCGCGTCGTGCTGCCGGTGACCATCAGCGCGCGGAAGACCTCGATGTGCCGATGTGTGAGCATGATCTTCTATATCAAAAATGAATCGAATGTCGATAAACAGGCATTTTACTGTATAGGCGTTCAGGCGCATCATCACGCTATCCGTTCATTCGATCAGACTCATCCGCCATGTCCCTCGATTCCCGCCAGCTCGCGGCGCTCGCGCAGCAATACGGCACCCCGCTGTGGGTGTACGACGCCGACGTCATCCGCGACCGCATCGCCCAACTGCGTCAGTTCGACGTGATCCGCTACGCGCAGAAGGCAAACTCGAACCTGCATATCCTGAAGCTGATGCGCGACGAAGGCGCGTGCGTCGACGCCGTGTCGCTCGGCGAGATCGAGCGCAGCCTTGCGGCCGGGTTCAGTCCGGCAGGCGAGCCGGAAGGCGTCGTGTTTACGGCCGACCTGATCGACCGGCCGACGCTCGCGGCCGTGCTGAAGCACGGCGTGACCGTGAACGCCGGCTCGCTCGACATGCTCGCGCGCGTCGGCGAGCATGCGCCCGGCCATCGCGTGTGGCTGCGCGTGAACCCGGGCTTCGGCCACGGCCATAGCAACAAGACCAACACCGGCGGCCCGCAGAGCAAGCACGGGATCTGGATCGACGACGTGCCGCGCGCGATCGAGATCGTGCGCCAGTATGGCCTGAAGCTGGTCGGCATCCACATGCATATCGGCTCGGGCGTCGACTACGGCCACCTGTCGCAGGTGTGCGATGCGATGGTCGACCTCGTCACGTCGCTCGGCCACGACATCGAAGCCATCTCCGCCGGCGGCGGGCTGTCGATCCCGTATCGCGACGGCGAACCGCGCGTCGACGTCGGTCACTACTTCAGCCAGTGGGACGCCGCGCGCAAGCGGATCGAACGGCATCTCGGCCACGCGGTGCGCATCGAGATCGAGCCGGGCCGCTTCCTCGTCGCCGAGGCCGGCACGCTCGTCACCGAAGTGCAGGCCGTGAACCACCGGCCGAAGCACGACTTCGTGCTGATCGATGCGGGCTTCAACGACCTGATGCGTCCGTCGATGTACGGCAGCTACCACGCGGTGTCCGTGCACACGCACGACGGCGCGCTGCCCGCGGGCCGGCCGCTCGTCGACATCGCGATCGCGGGGCCGCTGTGCGAGTCCGGCGACGTCTTCACGCAGGACGCAGGCGGCGTGGTCACGCACCGCAAGCTCGCGCAACCGCAGATCGGCGACCTGCTGTTCCTGCACGATGCAGGCGCGTACGGCGCATCGATGTCCTCGAACTACAACAGCCGGCCGCTCGCGCCGGAAGTGCTCGTCGATCGCGGCACGCCGCGGCTGATCCGCCGCCGGCAGACGATCGACGAACTGCTCGCGCTCGAAACGTTCGAGTAACACGCGCCTACGCGCCGCGTCCGACGCACCGGACGCCAACGGCCAGGCTTGCCGCTACCGGCATGCCTGGCCGTTTTGCTTTTCGGCGGTTGCCCTCAGGGCAACCGCACGCGCATGGCGTAGCACCGGATGCTGCGCACCCCGTGCAACCGCAGCAGATCGCATGCATCGCACTCCAAGCAGGGAGAAAAACATTCCACGCCACGCGGAAAGTCCGTGCATTTTTGGAAGCACTTTCCTTTTTGACAAATCTAAGATTGCCCTCAGTCGTTCAGCATTTGCGTCGCCGGATACGCATCGACGATGCAGCCGATCTACCCCACTCGCAAGCCGCACGGGCACTCATGAACACGATGCTTGAACTCTTCGCCGCGCACCGTTACGCCACCGCGCGCGAACGCCTGCCGTAACGCATCGCGGCAAACGGCTCGCGCCGTCTCTCGCCGCTCCCTTTCCCGCGCCGCATTCCACTGCGGCCCGCTTCCCGCCCACGGCGACGCCGCGCGTCGCCGCGGATACGTACGCCCAAAAATTTCGACAACGACGTTTCGACAACAACCCGGAGACAACCATGAAGCCCTTCACCCCGACGCTCAAGCAAACCCTCGCCGCAGCCCTCCTCTGCGTGGCCGCCACGGCATCGCATGCGGCGGACCTGCTCGACACCGTCAAGCAGGCCGGCGTGCTGAAGATCGCGCTCGAAGGCACGTACCCGCCGTTCGACTACCGCAACGCCGACGGGCAGCTCGAAGGGTTCGACGTCGACGTCGCGAAGGCGGTCGCCGCGCGGCTCGGCGTGAAGCCGCAATTCGTCACGACCGAATGGAGCGGGATTCTCGCGGGGCTGCAGGCCGGCAAGTTCGACGTGATCGTCAACCAGGTCGCGATCACGCCGTCGCGCCAGCAGGCGCTCGACTTCAGCACGCCGTACGTGTATTCGTCCGCGCAACTGCTGCAACGCCAGAACGACACGCGTGCGTTCAAGTCGCTCGACGAGCTCAAGGGCAAGAAGGTCGGCGTGACGATGGGCAGCAACTACGTCGATCTCGTGAAGACGGTGCCAGCGGTCGATCTGCAGGTCTATCCGGGCACGCCGGAGAACCTGCGCGACCTCGCGGCGGGCCGCATCGACGCGGCAGTGAACGACCGCCTGATGCTGAGCTACCTGATCAAGAACTCGCACCTGCCGTTGCGTCCCGGCTCCGTGCTCGCCGGCGGCGAGGACCGGATGGGCATCCCGTTCCGCAAGGGCAATCCGAAGTTCGCGAAGGCGATCGATGACGCGGTCGCGTCGCTGCGGCAGGACGGCACGTTGAAGAAGATCTCGATGCAGTGGTTCGGTGCCGACACGACGAAGCCGATCGCGCAATAACGCAACCATCACGCGCCCGCGCGCACGAACGCGCGGGCGGCCCGCCGACACCTCGGCGGCACACGACACACAATCAGGAGACACGCGATGGAAGCACTCGATCTGGTCATTCATACCCTGCCCGTGATGGTGAAGGGCGCGCTGCTCACGCTGAAGTTCGCGGTGGCGTCGATGGCGCTCGGCCTCGTCGTCGGGCTCGTGGTCGCGATCATGCGGATCGGCAGCAACCGGCTCGCGTCCGGTCTCGCGCAGGGCTACGTCAGCCTGATGCGCGGCACGCCGCTGCTCGTGCAGATGTTCGTCGTCTACTACGGGCTGCCCGATCTCGGCATCACGCTCGACCCGACGACGGCCGGCATCTTCACGCTGACGCTCAACGCCGGCGCGTACCTGTCCGAAAGCATGCGCGGCGCGATCCTCGGCATCGGCCGCGGGCAATGGGCGGCCGCGCACAGCCTCGGCCTCACGCACGTGCAGACGCTGCGCTACATCGTCTGCCCGCAGGCGCTGCGCCTCGCGGTGCCGAGCCTCGGCAACACGCTGATCAGCCTGATCAAGGATACGTCGCTCGTATCCGTGATCACCGTCACCGAGCTGCTGCGCTCGACGCAGGAAGTGATCGCCGCGACGTTCCAGCCGCTGCCGCTGTACCTCGCGGCCGCCGCGATCTACTGGGTGCTGAGCACGCTGCTCACACGGCTGCAGGGCCGCGTCGAGACGCGCCTCTCGCTGCCGTCCACGCATTGAGCATGCGTACGTCATCCAACCCGAACCTCAACCACGGAGAATCCATGATTACGCTCGACAACGTATCGAAGTGGTATGGCAAGCATCAGGTCCTTTCGGCATGCAGCGCGGCGGTGTCGAAAGGCGAAGTGGTCGTCGTCTGCGGGCCGTCAGGCTCCGGCAAGTCGACGCTGATCAAGACGATCAACGGTCTCGAGCCGTTCCAGAAAGGCAGCATCGTCGTCGACGGCATGCGGCTCGGCGATCCCGCCGCGAAACTCGCGCAACTGCGTGCGCGCGTCGGCATGGTGTTCCAGCATTTCGAGCTGTTCCCGCATCTGTCGATCACCGACAACCTGACGCTCGCGCAGGTCAAGGTGCTCGGCCGCCGCAAGGACGAGGCAATCGAGAACGCGATGAAGCTGCTCGACCGCGTCGGCCTGAAGGCCCATGCGAACAAGTATCCGGGGCAGTTGTCCGGCGGGCAGCAGCAACGCGTCGCGATTGCGCGCGCACTGTCGATGAACCCGGTCGCGATGCTGTTCGACGAGCCGACGTCCGCGCTCGACCCCGAGATGATCAACGAAGTGCTCGACGTGATGGTCGAACTCGCGCGCGACGGCATGACGATGGTGTGCGTCACGCACGAGATGGGTTTCGCGAGGAAGGTCGCGCATCGCGTGATCTTCATGGACCAGGGCGCGGTGGTCGAGGATGCGGCGAGCGACGCGTTCTTCGCCGCGCCGCGCTCCGAACGCGCACGCGACTTCCTCGACAAGATCCTGCACTGACCGTGCGGCGGTCTCGCTCCGATTTGACTGACTTTCAAAGGACGACATCTTGAACCATCTGCATTCGACCGACACCCTGCTCGCTCACGAAGGCCGCTCGCACGGCCAGCCCGGCTCGCCGGTGAACCCGCCCGTGTATCGCCAGTCGACGCTGCTCTTTCACGGCACCGACGCGCTCGACGCGGTGCGCGGCACGCCGCTCGCATACGGACGTCACGGCAGCCCGACCACGCGGGCGCTCGAGAAGGCGCTCGCGCGCCTCGAAGGCGCGCACACTGCGCTGCTCACGCCGAGCGGGCTCAGCGCGATCACGACCGCGCTGCTCGCGGTGCTGAATCCCGGCGACCACTTGCTGATGGCCGACTCAGTGTACGACCCGACCCGCTCGTTCTGCGACGAGACGCTCGCGCGCCTCGGCATCGAGACGACGTACTACGATCCGTCGATCGGCGCCGGCATCGCGGCGCTAATGCGGCCGAACACGCGCGCGGTCTTTACCGAATCGCCGGGCTCGCTGACCTTCGAGGTGCAGGACATCCCCGCGATCTGTCGCGTCGCGCACCAGCACGGCGCGGTCGTGCTGCTCGACAACACGTGGGGCACGCCGCTGAACTTCCGCTCGTTCTCGCACGGCGTCGACGTGTCGATTCACGCGGCGACCAAATACATCGCCGGACACTCCGACGTGCTGATGGGCGTGATCCTGACGACCGAAGCGCTCGCGCAGAAAGTCACGCGTTGCTACCGGCAGCTCGGCATGACCGTCAGCGGCGACGATGCGTATCTCGCGCTGCGTGGCCTGCGCACGCTGTCGGTGCGCCTCGAGCGCCACCAGCGCAACGCGCACGTGCTGACCGAATGGCTCGCGCGACAGCCCGAAGTCGCGCAGATCCTGTATCCGGCGCGGCCAGGCGATGCCGGCCACGCACTGTGGCAGCGCGATTTCACGGGTGCATGCGGATTGTTCGGCCTGGTGCTGCAGCCGCAGCCCGACGAAGCGGTACGCGCGCTGCTCGACGGCATGACGTGCTTCGGGATGGGCTACAGCTGGGGCGGCTTCGAAAGCCTGATCATCCCGTCGAATCCGTCGCGCCACCGTACCGCGACGCAATGGCAGGCGGCCGGCCCGCTGCTGCGCATTCACGCGGGGCTCGAGCATCCGGACGACATGATTGCCGACCTCGACGCCGGTTTCGCCAGGATGCGCGCCGCCGTGGCCGCACTCGCGGAAGCCTGAAATCGGTCGACGCCAGCCGCGTCATCCCGCACTCCCCTTTTTTTCAACGTTCGACCACCACTGATAGCGAGGCCATCATGAAAGACACGCTGTTCATTCTCCGTCCGGGCTTTTTCAAGGACTCCGAAGGTCCGTTCTACTGCGGCGACTCGGTTGCCGTCGAAGGGCTGCTGAGTTTCTATCCGCAACTGCGCGACGCCGTCGCGGTCGAGTATATCGACGCACCGCGGCCGCGCCAGCCGATCGTCGCGCTGATCGGCGAGGACAACCAGTCCGCGCCGGTGCTCGTGCTCGGTGATGCGCAGACGCCGAAGGACGACGCGGTCGCGATTCGCGAACACAACGGCCGTCGCTTCATCGATTCGCCGGCCGATATCCGGCGCTATCTGTCCTCGCAATACGGCGTCGCGCACGTCGCGTAAGCATGCCGGCGCCCGCTGTCGACGGGCGCCGCCGAACGGGACGCGCGGCCGGCGCGGCCCGTTCGCCGCTTCCGGTCGGCACGTCGCCACGCGCGCCATGTACTCGGCCACGCGGACTCACCGCTACCGATGATCGGCCCGGGCACCCCGCCCCCCGGCCGGACGACCTTCAACGCAACACGACACCGGATGCCGGCACGCACCGGAGCCCGCCGCGGCCCGCGTCAGCCGGGCGAACTGCCGGCAGGCGCGAACGCGAATGCAGCCGGTTCGGACGGCACGTGGCGCGCGAGCCACAATGCGGCCTCGGTCCGGTTGCTCACGCCGATCTGGCGAAACAGCGCATACAGATGGTTCTTGATCGTGCCTTCCGCGACGTTCAGCACGCGGCAGATCTGCTTGTTCGACTTGCCTTCGGCCAGCAGCCGCAGCACGTCGCGCTGGCGCGGCGTGAGGCGTTCGAACGCGCGATCGTCGCCGGCGGGCACACCGCCCGGGCGCGCCTGCGTCGCGCCGCCGTCGTTCGGCGGCACATAGATCGCGCCGGCCGCGACCCGGCCGAGCGCGTCCGCGAACTCGTCGGCGCTCGCATGCCGGTCGATGATGCCGGCCGCCCCTGCCAGCAGCGCATCGGCGATCGTGCGGCGGCACACGGCGGCCACCACGCACAGCCACGGCGCGCCGGCAAACGTCTCGTGCAGCAGGTGCGGCCAGCTCGGCCGCGCGGCGTGCTCGTCGCATTCGATCGTGATCGCCTCGACCGTCTCGGGCAGCAACGCGTCGCGCAAGCGCAAAACGTCCTCGGGACAGCGGGCCGACCACACATGCCAGTTGACATCGCGTTTACACAGTACGTCCGCCACGCCCGCGACGAACAACGGCGGGCTATCGATCATCAGAACGTTCATTGCGCGGTTTCCTCGAAATCGGGATGCTCGGTTTAGGTTTTTTTGCTTCCCTACCCGGCGTTTTTTTTACCGCTGTTTTCCGCACCGCGCACTAGGCCCGTCGCTCCGTGACGAATGGCCTAATTCGTCCACGCCGGACCCCGCCACGCATGCCGATGCCCGTCGCGGGCCGGCCCGGGCCGCCGGTCGTGACGGACGTCATATTTGGTAAACGTCTTCAATTTCCTAACGTGAATAACGACAGCGAATTTCCGTTGTCTTCGACACGAAGAGGAGTTTATTCATGGACGCGAATTTCATCGGTTCAGTGATTAACGCTTTACCCATGGACCAAATGATCGCCGGCCCGTTAAAAGCGATGATCAGCGCGCAGACGCAGGCTGCGAAGAGCTACGCGGATTTCCTGATGCAGGTCTGCATCCAGGGCGGCAAGGCGGTGGCCGTCCAGTTCGACTACGACGAGACGCTGGTCGACGAAAGCGGCGTATCGAAGGGTGTCGTGCAGAAGACCATGCGCATTCCGCTGCTCGCGGCGATCGTCCACCCGATCATCGCGATCGAGGAAGGCACGATCGACTTCGAGATGGAGATCACGCAGTCGGAGAAGTCGTCGTCGTCGACCGAGGCCGGCGGCGAATTCCAGGCGAAGCTCGGCTGGGGGCCGATCAGCGTGAGTGTGTCGGGGCGCGTGTCGCACAAGGCGGAGCAAACGCGCAGCACCGATACGCGCGCGAAATACTCGATCCATACGCAGGTGAAGCGCCAGTCGCCGCCCGAAGCGCTGATGCGCGTGATCGACTTCCTGACCGAAGCCGCGACCAAGCCGGTCGTCACCGAAGGCAACGCGAAGGACGTGAAGCCGCTGCCGGCGACGCCGACCGACGGCAAGCTGGTCGGCGATGCGTCCGGGTCGGACGCCAAGGCAGCCGCGCCTGCCGCCGGTGCCGGTGCGGATGCCCAGCAGCCGGCGCACGCGTAAGCGCGCGGGCCGGCCATGTTCAGGCTCTTCAGGCGGTCACGCCGCGCGGGCGGCGGCGGGCACGACGACGGGGACGCGCATCCGGGCGGCGGCAACCCCCGGCAGGAACCAGACGGGCCGGTCCCGCCGACGGCCGCGCCGGCAGCGGGCAACGCCGGCGCGAGCGCGGATGCCGCCGCACCGGCGGCGATAGCCGCGGATCCGGCGCGCCGCGTGTCGCCGGATGGCGCTGGCGGGCCGGCCGGCGCCGCATCGGGCACGAGCGACACGCCGGGCGCCGAGCCCGACGCGTCCGCCGGCAGCTTGCCGCCCGCGCCTCCCGCCCCACCGGCGCCCCCGGCCCCTCCGCCCGGCGCGCCGGCCGACGATACGCGCCCGCCGCCGCGCGGCATCGCGCTCGACGAGATCGCACGCGGGATGCAGCATGCCGCCGCCGCCGCGAACCAGTTGCTCGCGCACCAGTACACGGCCGTGCTCGACCAGTTCTTCGACCTGCGCGACGACGGCCTGCTCGCGCCGCGCGAGGTCACGGTCGCGCTCGACGCGGAGCACACGATGCCGGTGCCGCTCGTCGCGCTCGCCACGCCCCGCGGGCTCGCGCTCGACCGGATGGTCGTGCACCTGACCGTGCGCGGCGACTTCACCGAGGCGCTGCCGGCCGGCGGCGTCGCGGGTAACGACGACCAGCGCGGCCGCTTCTACGTGACGTTCGCGCCGCGTTCCGGGAAAAAGGACGCGCAGGGGACCACGCGGCAACGCGACACCGAGCACATCGACATCGAAATGCAGTTCGCGGCGCTGCCGCCGCCCGAAGCGATCATGCGCGTGATCGACGAATACACGCATCACCTGGTGCCGCGCGCACGGCCGGGCAGCAAGGAGAACGACGATGGCGACCCAGCCTGAACGCACCGGCGCGCAAGGCATCGCGCTGATCAAGCAGTTCGAGGGGCTGCGGCTCTCGCGCTATCTCGATGCGGTCGGCAAGCCAACGATCGGCTACGGGCACCTGATCCTGCCCAACGAGCGCTTCACGCGGGCGCTCACGCCAGCCGAGGCGGAGGCGCTGCTGCGGCGCGACCTGCGCGGCGCCGAGCTGAACCTGCGCAAGCTGCTGCACGTGCCGGTCACGCAGCAGCAATTCGATGCGCTGATGTCGTTCGTCTTCAATCTCGGCGCGGGACGGCTGCGCTCGTCCACGCTGCTGCGCTACCTGAACGCCGGCGCGAGCGCGCGCGCGGCCGACCAGTTCCTCGTCTGGAACAAGGCCGGAGGCAAGCCGCTCGCGGGGCTCACGAAGCGCCGCCGTGCCGAACGTGCGCTGTTTCTGTCATGAGCGCCGTGACGCCGCACCGGCCGAACGTCACGGGTCGCCGCGCATGTCGTTCGCGCCATTTCGCATGACGTCGGCTGCCCGTAAGCTGAAACCGTCGCTGAAATCTTGCCGCACCTGATCCGTTCCAATCATTCGTCATTTGCCACTCGTCACGACAGGAGTCCCGCATGAACGTCATTCGCTCGCCAGGCCCCACGATGCCGCCGCGCCTCGTCGTCTCGCATGCGACGCGCCGCACGCCGGGCGCCGCCTGCGTCGCCGTCGCCACCGCGGCAACGGCCGCGCCGCACGCCCTCGTTGCCGCCGCCCCGTTGCCCGCCTATGCGGCGGACCTGCAGCGCACGTCGGGGGCGGGGTTGCCGCGCGACGCACGCGGCACGCCCGATCAGGAGCAAATGTCATGAACATCAAGCTCCGCTTCATCAATCGCTCGAACGACTGCGGCAACAGCGAGGTCGTGCTGTTCCAGCGCGACGTGATCCCCGATCTCGACGCATTCGCGATCGCGTGGAAGGTGATCCGCTATTGCGGACGCGACTGCTTTCATCCGTTCGACTACTCGACCGATATCGACGTCGCGCTCGGCGACGAGCACGGCAACTTCTCGCCGCGCGTCACGGCACCCGCCGGCGTGCGCTTCGTGGTCGACGCGCAGCCGACCGGACGCGGCCGGCTCGTGCCCGACCCGGCCGACGCGCCGGGCGGCGACATCGAGGTCGTCAACCGGATGCGGCGCGGTGCAGTGAACGTCAACGCGTTCAGCGCGGGCCGGCTGATCGCGGTGAAGGAAGCGGTCGTGCCCGGGCAAAAGGCAGTGTTCCGCTTCACGCCGGCGCTATGGATCGGCGTGGCGTCGCAGGTGCAGGAAAGCCGCGCGCTGCACGCGGCGGTGATGTCGAGCGCGAACACGCTGCTGCCGCTGGCGGGCGTGGCCGCGGCCGACATCGTGATGATGGGCGGCGGCACCGGCACCGACGCGCAGCCGTTCGCGTTCGTGCTCGAACACATCGTGCGCGCATAGCGTCGCCCGACACGGTTTGGACCGGCTTGACGGCACGGCTTCACGGCCGGGCCGGCGGGAAAGGTGTGCGGCAGACCGACTGCCGTTTTTTCAAACTCAAGGAGCAACGACGTGGATATCCAACTGAACCTGATCAACCGCTCGAACGACGCGAACAACTCGAGCGTCGTGATCTTCCAGAAGAACGTGGCGACCGACTTCGACGAACTCGCGATCGCGTGGAAGGTGATCCGCAATTGCGGCCAGGGCGACAACCATCCGTTCAAGTTCCCGATGACGATGAGCGTGAGCGCGAGCGATAGCTGGGGCAACTACATGCCGCAGCAAATCGCGGCGAACGGCCAGGTGTTCCAGGTCGTGCGCTCCAGCTCGGGCGACGTACTGCAGCTCGGCAGCGACCCGGGCGCGAGCTCCGAGGTGCAGGTACGCAACGACCTGCCGGCCGGCGCGATCAACGCGACGATCTACAAGGACGGCAACGCGCTCGCGCGCAAGACGTCCGTCGCGCCGGGCCAGAAGGCCGTGTTCCAGTTCAAGCCGACGATCTGGATCGGCGTCGCGTCGCAGATCGAACAGGGCGCGCTGATGAACTCCGCGGTGATCTCCGACATCAACACCGAACTGTCGCTGCTCGGCATCGCGAGCGCCGACATCGTGATGACCGGCGGCGGCCCGGGCCCGCGCTCGATGCCGTTCACGTTCCGGCTGGAAAACGTGGTGATGGCGTAACGGCCCGTGCGCCGGAGATGCACGGCCGGCGCCCACTCAATCAGTTATCCAAAGCAAAGCAAGGTGACTCATGGACATCAATCTCAACTTCGTCAACCTGTCGAACGACGTCAACAACAGCCAGATCGTGATCTTCCAGAAGAACGTGTCGACGGACTTCGACGAGCTCGCGATCGCGTGGAAGGTCATCACCAACTGCGGACGCGGCGACAATCATCCGTTCGTGTTCCCGATGCTGACGACCGTCTCCGCGAGCGATGCCGACGGCAACTACATGCCGCAAAAGCGTGCGGACAACGGACAGGTCTTCAACGTGTCGCGCTCGACATCGGGCAACGTGCTCGCGCTGGCCGGCGCGGCGCCGACGTCGCGCGAGATCCAGCTGCGCAACGACCTGAGCCAGGGGGCGATCACCGCGTCGGTCTTCAAGGACAACCGGCTGCTCGCCAACAAGACGGGTATCGTGCCGGGCCAGAAGGCCGTGTTCGAGTTCAAGCCGACGCTGTGGATCGGCACCGCGTCGCAGATCGAACAGGGCGCGGTGATGAATTCGGCCGTGCTGTCCGACATCAACACCGAACTGTCGCTGCTGGGGATCAAGAGCGCCGACATCGTGATGACGGGCGGCGGCGGCGGCACCACCGCGACCGCGTACCAGTTCCGGCTCGCCAACGTGGTGATGGGGTAAACGGCGCGCGCGCGACGGCGAACGGGTCGCGCCCGTCGCGTCGTCGCGCGGGCGCGGTGCGTGAATCAGCCCGCGCGCTGCACGGGCGCCATCTTCGAGAAGTACTTCGCACCCGCGACGCAGCCGACGACCACGACCGTCACGACGAGCATCGACGGCGGCACCGTCTCGTGCAGCAGCCCGGCCGCGAGCAGGAAGCCGAAGAACGGCTGCAGCAGCTGCAGCTGGCCGACGCCCGCGATCCCGCCGAGCGCGAGACCGCGATACCAGAACACGAAGCCGATCAGCATGCTGAACAGCGACACGTACGCGAGCCCCCACAGCGCGGCGGCATCGACGCCGTCGAACGTCGCGGGCCACGTGAACCACGCGAGCGGCAGCATCACCGGCAGCGACAGCACGAGCGCCCACGAGATCACCTGCCAGCCGCCGAGCTGGCGCGACAGGCGCGCGCCTTCCGCATAGCCAAGCCCGCACGCGACGATCGCGGCCAGCATCAGCGCATCGCCCAGCACCGACGCGCTGCCGCCGTTACGCAGCGCGAACGCGGCCACTGCGCCGCTGCCGACTAGCGAGAAGATCCAGAACGGCAGCCGCGGCCGTTCGCCGCCGCGCCAGACGCCGAATAGCGCGGTCGCGAGCGGCAGCAGCCCGACGAACACGATCGCATGCGCGGACGTCACGTGCTTGAGCGCGAGCGCGGTCAGCAGCGGAAAACCGACCACGACCCCGAGCGCGACGACGATGAGCGACGCGGTTTCCGCACGCGTCGGCCGTTTCTGCTTCAGCGCGACGAGCAGGCTCAGGCCGAGCACGCCGGCGATCGTCGCACGCGCGAACGTGAGGAACAGCGGGTCGAGCCCCTGCACCGCGACGCGCGTCGCCGGCAGCGAGCCACTGAAGATGATCACGCCCAGCAAGCCGCTGAGCCATCCGTCGGTCGTCTTTTGCACGGTAAATCCTGGTCGAAAAAAGGTGGATGACCGATGATCCGCCGCCCGCGAAAAGCGCGTAAGCTACAGCCCAATACAATTCGGACAAACTGTACTGGACAACTGGCCGTACAGTTCCTTCTCGCCATGAACCGCTCCGTGCCGAACCCCGCTCCGCCCGCGCCGTCGCGCACGCGCGTGGAAACCGTGATGGACACGCTGCGCGCGCGGATCGCGAGCCGCGCGCTGATGCCCGGCGCGCGCGTGCCGTCGATCCGGATGATGGCCGACGCGCTGCACGTATCGAAATCGACCGTCGTCGACGCCTACGAGCGGCTCGCGAGCGAAGGCGCGCTCGTCGCGCGGCGCGGCTCCGGCTTCTACGTATCGGGCCACGCACCGCCGCTTGCGCTCGGCGAACTCGGCCCGCGCCTCGATCGCGAACTCGATCCGCTGTGGCTGTCGCGCCAGGCGCTCGAAGCCGCGCCGAGTTCCGTGAAGCCCGGCTGCGGCTGGCTGCCGTCGTCGTGGCTGCCGGACGAGAGCCTGCGCCGCGCGCTGCGCGCGGTGTCGCGCGACGAACCCGACGCGCTGACCGACTACGCGACGCCGCTCGGGCTGCCCGCGCTGCGCCAGCAGCTCGCGTGGCGGCTCGCGCAGCACGGCGTCCATGCGGAACCCACGCAGATCATGCTGACCGACGGCGGCACGCATGCGCTCGATCTCGTGTACCGGCTGCTGCTCGAGCCGGGCGACACCGTCGTGCTCGACGATCCGTGCTACTTCAACTTCCAGGCGCTGCTGCGCGCGCATCGCGCACGGATCGTCAGCGTGCCGTACACGCCGAACGGCCCCGATCTCGCGCGCTTCGAACAGGTGCTCGCCGAACACCGGCCGCGGCTCTACATCACCAACTCGGCGCTGCACAACCCGACCGGCGCGACGCTCGCGCCGCCGGTCGCGCACCGGCTGCTGACGCTGGCGGCCGAGCACGGCCTGCTGATCGTCGAGGACGACATCTTCGCGGATTTCGAGAGCACGCCCGCGCCGCGCCTGGCGGCATTCGACGGGCTGTCGCGCGTGGTATCGATCGGCAGTTTCTCGAAGACGCTGTCGGCCGCGATCCGGTGCGGCTATGTCGCCGCGCGCCCCGAATGGATCGATGCGCTCGTCGACCTGAAGCTCGCGACGTCGTTCGGCAATGCGCAGATCGGCGCGAACGTCGTGCATCGGCTGCTGGTCGACGGCACGTACCGGCGGCATCTCGACAGCCTGCGGGCGCTGCTGGCCGATGCGATGGGCGAAACGATCCGACGGCTCGCGCGCGCCGGACTCGGAATCTGGACGGAACCGCGCGGCGGCCTGTTCGTGTGGGCCGAGCTGCCCGACGGGCTCGATGCCGCACGCGTCGCACGCCATGCGCTCGACCATGATGTCGTGCTCGCGCCGGGCGATGTGTTCAGCGCATCGCACAGCGCGACATCGTTCATGCGCTTCAACGTGTCGCGCTGCAAGGGGCCGGCGGTGTTCGATGCGCTTGCTCGGGCGATGGAGGCGGCGCGCCGCGCCGCGCGCGATACCGAAGCGCCGCCGGAGGCGACGCAATCGCACTCGAACCGCGTCTCACTCGATGTCACCGGCCGAATCTGACATGATCAGGCGCTCCGGCGCGCTCGCCCGTGCTCCGCGCGACGCGACGTAGTACAGCAGGCCCGGCACGACGATGCCGACGATCCACGACACGTCGACGCCACCCAGCGCGTCGACCCACAGCCCGGTATAGAACCCCGTCGCGACAAACGGCATCTGCACGAGTACGCCGATCGCGTAGACAGCGATGCCCACGGCGTTCCAGCGGCCATATCGTCCGTCAGGATCGAACAGCGCCGGCACGTCGTAATGTTCCCGGGTGACGCAGTAGTAGTCGACGAGATTGATCGCGCTCCACGGCGTGAAGAACACGAGCAGAAACAACAGGAACGACGAGAACGCTTTCAGGAAATCATGCTGCCCGGCCAGCGCGATGCCGCTCGACGCGGCGACGCTCAGCAGCACGAACGCGATGCGGGTACGCGGCGAGATCTCGCGCCGCCCACCGAAGCCGGTCAGGATCGCTGCGACCGACATCACGCTGCCATACGCGTTGAGCGTCGTAATCGTCAGCTTGCCCAGCGCGATCGTGAAATAAAGCACGGCGGCGATGGCGCCCGTCGCACCGAGGCCGACGATGAAGGCGACCTCGTGTCCCGAGAAGCGGTCACCGGCGAGCGCGGCGGCCAGCACGCCGAACGTCATCGACACCTGCGCACCGATCACGGTGCCGCAGAACACGGCGGCAAAGGTTTTCGCCGGCGACGTCGTGCGTGGCAGATAGCGGGAGTAGTCGGCGACGTAGGGTCCGTAGGCGATCTGCCACGACGCGGACAACGACACGGCGAGCAGGAACGATGCGAGCGTGAAGTGACGATTCGCCAGCAACGCTGCGAACGCGTGTCCTTGCAACAGGCTCGCGAACAGATACAGGAATGCGAGCGTGCCGACGATGCTCGATACGCGCCCCATCGCATGAATCGTTCGGTAGCCGAGGCCGGTGAGCAGAACGACGAGCGCGGAGAAGATCAGGATCGCGGTGGTATGGCCAACGTTCAACAGTTCCGCAATCGCCTGCCCGGCGAGTACCGTTCCGCCCGCAGAGAATCCGACATACATCACGCAAACGAGCATGAGTGGCACGATCGCGCCGTACACACCAAACTGCACGCGGCTGGAGACCATCTGCGGCAGCCCGAGCTGCGGCCCTTGTGCGCCGTGCAGCGCCATCACCGCGCCGCCGAGTACCTGGCCTGCCAGCAAGCCAACCAGCGACCAGAACACGTCGCCGCCGAGCACCACAGCCAGTGCGCCGACAACGACCGCCGTGACCTGCAGATTCGCGCCGAACCACAGGGTGAACTGACTGAACAGGTTGCCGTGGCGCTCGGCTTCGGGGATATAGTCGATCGAGCGGCGCTCGATCAGCGATGTATTGGCGACAGGTAAAGCGGTACGTTCCATGCTCGGCTCCCGACCGGTGGAAAACTGCGCTTGTGGGTCGCTCGGACCGCCGACATCGGGCCAGGTCGACGGCATGCGATGACATGCCCGCATGCTCGTCGACGACGGCCGGCCGGTGAAGCGGACACGGTCCTTCGCGGGGGTTGCGCGCCAGTCGCGACGACACGGCGTGCGTGCAGGATCGGTCGATCCTGACGATTACGGAAATCAGACCGACGCGGTCAGCGCCGGAACAAGCTCGTTCAGGTCGCCGACCAGGCCGTAATCGGCCACGCTGAAGATCGGCGCTTCCGGATCCTTGTTGATCGCGACGATCACCTTCGAATCCTTCAT
>NZ_QTPW01000017.1:0-144828 GCF_003857965.1 Burkholderia sp. Bp9031 | reverse complement strand
TTCGCCTGCGAACCCGAGTTCGGCTGCACGTTCGCGGCTTCCGCGCCGAACAGCTGCTTCACGCGGTCGATCGCCAGCTGCTCGACCACGTCGACGTATTCACAGCCGCCGTAGTAACGCTTGCCCGGGTAACCTTCCGCATACTTGTTCGTGAGCTGCGAGCCCTGTGCGGCCATCACGGCCGGGCTCGTGTAGTTTTCCGACGCGATCAGCTCGATGTGATCTTCCTGGCGGCGGTTTTCCTGCTCGATCGCTGCAAAGATTTCGGGATCGACGTTCGCGATGGTGCTTTGGGCTCTGTCAAACATACGGTTTCCGTTAAGTGTGTACAGGTTGACCGGGGTGGCCGAGTACATTGCGCTGCTGGCGGAACCAGCTCGACGTGGCGGAAGAATCCGTATGACGCGAGACAGGACAGCCACCGGCGATGCACGCAACGGCGCACAACGGCTGCCCAGGCGAACGGCAAAAACGGCGCCCCGCGCTTCACGGTGGGATGCTCCACCTTGAACCCGAAGGGTTCTATCGCCAGTCACGCAGGGGTGATGAGCGCGTTAGTGTATTGGATGCGTCATGAATAGGCAACCGCACGGCAGCGGCCCCGAAACAATAAGGGCCAGACTCTACGCACCCGCCCCGACACGCTTTGGCGCCTTGCCGCGGTGCGGCAATCTCAGTAGGCTTGCGGGATACTATCCGCCACTTTGTTACCGACCAGGAGCAGCAATGATCGTGTTCGTCACAGGCGCGTCCGCCGGCTTCGGCGCCGCCATCGCCCGTGCCTTCGTCAAGGGCGGCCACCGCGTCGTCGCAACCGCGCGCCGCAAGGATCGTCTCGATGCGCTCGCGGCCGAACTCGGCGACGCGCTGCTGCCGCTGGAGCTCGACGTACGCGACCGCGCAGCCGTCGAAGCCGTGCCGGCCGCCCTTCCCGCCGAATTCGCCGCACTCGACGTGCTCGTCAACAACGCCGGTCTCGCGCTCGGCGTCGAGCCGGCCCACAAGGCCAGCCTCGACGAGTGGCAGACCATGATCGACACGAACTGCTCGGGCCTCGTGACCGTCACGCACGCGTTGCTGCCCGGGATGATCGCGCGAGGCCGCGGCCACATCTTCAACCTCGGTTCGGTCGCCGGCACCTATCCGTATCCGGGCGGGAACGTATACGGCGCAACCAAGGCTTTTGTCCGACAATTCAGCCTGAACCTGCGCGCCGACCTGATCGGCACCCCGTTGCGCGTAACCGACATCGAGCCGGGCCTGTGCGGCGGCACGGAATTCTCGAACATCCGCTTCCGCGGCGACGATGCAAAGGCGGCGAACGTCTACCAGAACGTCCAGCCGCTCACGGCCGAGGACATCGCCGACACGATCTACTGGATCGCGACGCGCCCCGCGCACGTCAACATCAACACGATCGAAATGATGCCGGTCGCCCAGGCTCCGGCCGGCCTCACGATCCATCGCGGCTGATACGCCGGGCACAGCCGCGGGCCCGCCTCCGGCCGGCCTGCGGCGTGCTACCGCATACTACATTCCGTTACGAATCGGTTACGAATCCGGCTCCGGCCTTCCGGTAAAATGCGCGCCATGACTCAGCCTACCCGCTCCCCGGACGCGCCCTCCGGCTTCACCTGGCCGGTACGCGTGTACTACGAGGATACCGACGCAGGCGGCATCGTCTTCTATGCCAACTACCTGAAATTCTTCGAGCGCGCCCGCACCGAATGGCTGCGCGCGTGCGGCATCGACCAGCGTCGGCTCGCAGACGATACGGACGCGATCTTCATCGTCCGCAGCACGTCGCTCGACTACCGCGCGCCGGCGCGACTCGACGACGCACTGACGATCACGAGCCGGCCCGGACGCATCGGCCGCGCATCGGTGGAATTCACACAGGAAGCCTGGCGTGGCGACACGCTGCTCGTCGCCGGACACATCCGCCTCGGCTGCGTGGACCGAACCGGCATCCGGCCCGCGGCGATCCCGCCGGCCGTGCTCGACGTGCTGCAACGCGGGCCCGTCATCGACGCCGGGCAAACTGTATTGTCAACGAAGCTCGCATGAGCACCGTTTAGACAAAGCCTATGAACTTGCCTTCCTGAATCGATACTAAGCAAGGTTCGGCGCCAGGCCTGACCGGCGCGCCGCACCGCACGCATACCGTGCGCCCTCGCCGGGCACCCCCGAAGGGACGTTACTCAAACCTCTATGAACACAACTCAAGACCTGTCGATCATTTCCCTCGTCCTCAACGCGAGCGTGCTGGCCCAGGCCGTGATGGGGCTGCTGTTGCTGCTGTCGCTGATGTCGTGGACCTTCATTTTCCGCAAGTGGTTCGCGATCCGCCGCGCACGCGCGCAGACCGAACGCTTCGAAAGGGATTTCTGGTCGGGCGGCGACTTGCAGGCGCTGTATCAGAGCGCGGCCAACAACCGCCACACGATCGGCGCGCTCGAGCGGATCTTCGAATCGGGGATGCGTGAATTCCTGAAGGCAAAGGAAAAGCGGATCAGCGACCCGGGCCTCGTGCTCGACGGTGCGCGCCGCGCGATGCGCGCATCGTTCCAGCGCGAAATGGACGTGCTCGAAGCGAACCTCGCGTTCCTCGCGTCGGTCGGCTCGGTCAGCCCGTACATCGGTCTGTTCGGCACCGTGTGGGGGATCATGAACTCGTTCCGCGGCCTCGCGAACGTGCAGCAGGCCACGCTCGCGAACGTCGCACCGGGCATCGCCGAGGCGCTCGTCGCCACCGCGATCGGCCTGTTCGCCGCGATTCCGGCGGTGGTCGCGTACAACCGCTACGCGCACGACATCGACCGCCTCGCGATCCGCTTCGAGACCTTCATCGAAGAGTTCTCGAACATCCTGCAGCGTCAGGCCCAGTAAGGAGCACGCCATGGCAGGAAGTCCCATTCGATCCAGCATGCGCGGCGGCCGCTCGCGTCGCGCGATGGCCGACATCAACGTCGTGCCGTATATCGACGTGATGCTGGTGCTGCTCGTGATCTTCATGGTCACGGCACCGCTCGTGGCCCCGTCGATCATCAATCTGCCGACCGTCGGCAATGCAGCGCCGCAGGAACAGACGCCGCCCGTCGTCGTCAACATCAAGGCCGACCGCACGATGAGCGTCAAGTACAAGGGCGACGCCGGCGCGACGCAGGAAGACACGATGACCAAGGCCGAGCTCGACAGCTTCATCTCGGCCCGGCAGGCCGATCATCCCGACCAGCCGGTCGTGATCGCGGCCGACAAGACCGTGCAGTACGATGCAGTCATGACCGTGATGTCGGATCTGAAGGCGCGCGGCGTCAAGCGCGTCGGCCTCCTCGTCAAATCGCAATGAACCGGCAGCAATCCACGCGCAGCAACGCCTACCCGTCTCAGCCCCCTCGCGAGCGCGGCACCTGGCGCGCGTTCGCGCTCGCCGCGCTGATGCACGTGCTGCTCGCGCTGTTCCTCTATCACGGCGTGCAGTGGCAAAACAGCACGCCGGCCGGCGCCGAAGCCGAGCTGTGGACCGAGGTGCCCGACGTCCCCGCACCGCGGCCCGTCGTCACGCCCACGCCGCCCGCGAAGCTCGCACCGCCCCCTCCCCCGGTCCGTGACGAGCAGGCGGACATTGCACTGCAGCAGAAGAAACGGCAACAGGAAGCGGCCGCGCGCGAAGCGCTGCTCGAACAGCAGCGCCGCGCGCAGCAGTTGAAAACGCAGCAAGAGGAAGCCCGGCGCGAGCAGCTCGCAGCCCAGCAGGCCGCCGCGCTCGCCGCGCAAAAGGCCGCCGAGCGCGAAAAGCAGAAGCAGGCGGACAAGCTCAAGCAACAGCAGCTCGTGGAGCAGCAGAAGCTCGAACAGCAGAAGCTTCAGCAGCAGAAACTGCAGCAGCAGAAGCAGGCGCAGCTGGAAGCCCAGCAGGCGGCGAAGGCCAAGGCCGACGCGGCCGCGAAGGCAAAGGCGGACGCCCAGGCCAAGGCAAAGGCCGAAGCGGCTGCGCGCGCGAAGGCCGATGCAGCAGCAACAGCGAAGCTCGACCGGGAACGGAATGCGCGGCTTGCGCAGATGCAGGGCCTGGCGGGTGCCGGCGAAGGCGGCGGCCAAGGGCTCGCGAAAAGTGGCACTGGTACGGGTTCCGGCGGCAATGCCGCGTCGCCCGGCTATGCCGACAAGGTGCGCCGGCGCGTGAAGCCGAACATCGTCTGGGGTGGCGAGCGCGCGGGGCTCACGACGATCGTCAAGATCCGCTGTACGCCCTCGGGCGACCTGTTGAGCGTATCGGTCTCGCGGCCGAGCGGCAATTCGGGGTGGGATCAAGCGGTCGTCAATGCAATCCAGGCGTCGGTCCCGTTACCGCCCGATACTGACGGTCATACCCCGTCCAGTATTACGATTACCTTCAAGGCGGCGGAGTGAGCGGAAATGCGCTTACACTCCGTGCGTCGCTGCCGGACGGGAACGAATCGGGTATTTTTACTGTCTCTGCGGTTGCGCAGCGATCCAAGTCACATGGGAAGCAAGAAGCATGAGTTTGATGACGAAACTAGGTTTCAGGGCACTCGTGGCCTCGTGTCTGATTGCGGCCGGCGGCGCCGCTAACGCGCAGGTCAACGTGCTGATCACCGGCGTCGGTTCGACCCAGTTCCCCATCGCCACCGCGAACTTCGCGAACGAGGCCGGCCTGCCGCAGCAGGTCACGTCGATCGTCCGCGCGGACCTCGCGCGCAGCGGCAAATTCACCAATATCGACGCAGGTAGCACGCCCGTGCCCGAGACCGCTTCGGTCGATCTCGGCGCGTGGAAGGCCAAGGGCGCGAACGCGTTCGTCGCCGGCAGCGTGAACCGCGAAGCGAACGGCCAGTACAAGGTGAACTTCATCCTGTACGACACCGTGAAGCAGCAAAGCCTCGGCGGCCTGTCGCTGACGGCGAACGACACCACGCTGCGCACGGCCGGCCACAAGATCGCCGACTACATCTACCAGAAGCTGCTCGGCGTGCGCGGCGTGTTCGCCACGCGCCTGTCGTACGTGATCAAGACCGGCAACCGCTACCAGTTGCAGATTTCGGATTCGGACGGCCAGAACGCGCGCATCGCGCTGTCGAGCACCGAGCCGATCATCTCGCCGGCGTGGTCGCCGAGCGGAACGAAGGTCGCGTACGTGTCGTTCGAGCGCAAGAAGCCGATCGTCTACATCCATGACCTGCCGACCGGCCGCCGCTACATGGTCTCGGACCAGAAGGGCAACAACAGCGCCCCGGCGTGGTCGCCGGACAGCAACACGCTGGCCGTCGCACTGTCGCTGACGGGCAATACGCAAATCTATACGGTCAATGCGAACGGCGGCGGTCTGCGCCGGCTCACGCAGAGCAGCTCGATCGACACCGAGCCGTTCTACTCGCCGGACGGCCGCTGGATCTATTTCACGAGCGATCGCGGCGGTGCGCCGCAGATCTACCGGATGCCCGCGCAAGGCGAAAGCGCCGGCTCGGCACAACGCGTGACCTTCACCGGCAGCTACAACACCAGTCCGCGCATCAGCCCGGACGGCAAGCTGCTTGCCTACATCTCCCGCACGGGTGGGGGGTTCAAGCTGTACGTTCAGGATCTGCAAACCGGCGCGGCGAACGCCATCACGAATACCAATCGCGACGAATCGCCGAGCTTCGCGGCAAACGGCCAGTACCTTCTCTACGCTACCCAGTCGGGTGGTCGCAACGTGCTGGCAGCAGTGCCCTCCGACGGCAGCGCGCCGCCGCAGATCCTGTCCGTCCAGGGCGGCTCCGTTCGTGAGCCGTCGTGGGGGCCCTTCATGCAATGACCACAAGGAGAGTAACCATGATGTCGAATAAAGCTCGTCTGGCCCTGGCCGTGATGATGATCAGCGCGCTCGCAGCGTGCAAGTCGGGCGTGAAGCTCGACGACAAGGCCAATGCGGGCGCGATGAGCACGCAGCCGAGCGCCGACAACGTCGCGCAAGTGAACGTCGATCCGCTGAACGACCCGAACAGCCCGCTCGCGAAGCGCAGCATCTACTTCGACTTCGACAGCTATTCGGTGAAGGACGAGTACCAGCCGCTGATGCAGCAGCACGCTCAGTACCTGAAGAGCCACCCGCAGCGTCACGTGCTGATCCAGGGCAACACCGACGAACGCGGCACGAGCGAGTACAACCTCGCGCTGGGCCAGAAGCGTGCGGAAGCCGTCCGTCGCGCGATGGCACTGCTCGGCGTGAACGATTCGCAAATGGAAGCCGTGAGCCTCGGCAAGGAAAAGCCGCAGGCAACGGGTCACGACGAAGCATCGTGGGCGCAGAACCGTCGCGCCGACCTCGTCTACCAACAGTAAGTAACGGAAGAATCGCCGTATGACGCACCGTGTATCCCTGCTGCGCGTTGCCGCAGCATTCTGCGTCGCCGGCGCGGCGTGGTCGGCCGCGCCGGCGCACGCCGGCGTGTTCGACGACAACGAAGCGCGCCGCGCCGTGCTCGACCTGCGCAGCAAGACCGACAACCTGGCCAGTCAGTTGTCGGCCGCCCAGCGTACGATCCTCGATCAATCCGGCCGTCTCGACCAGCTCAACCAGCAGGTCGCGACGCTGCGCGGCGAGAACGAGGATCTGACGAACCGGCTGACGACGCTCGAACGGCAGCAGAAGGAGTACTACCAGGATCTCGACACGCGACTCAAGAAGTTCGAGCCGCAACAGGCGACGATCGATGGTGTCGAAGGCACCGTGCAGCCGGGTGAAACGGATGCGCTCAGCGCGGCGCAGCAGCAGTTCCGCAACGGCAACTTCAAGGCGGCCGCGGCATCGTTCCGCAGCTTCATCGCGAAGTATCCGCAGAGCCCGTACCAGCCGACCGCGCAGTACTGGCTCGGCAATGCGCAATACGCGCTGCGCGACTACCGCGGCTCGACTGCGACGTGGCAAGCGATCGTGAGCAAGTATCCGCAGCATCCGCGCGCGGCCGACGCGCTCGTCGCAATCGGGACGAACCAGCTCGAGCAAGGCCAGAAGGCGGCCGCGAAGAAGACGTTCGAGCAGGTCGTGTCGCAGTACGCCGGGTCGAACGCTGCGCAGACGGCGCAGGGCAAGATCGAGAGCATCAAATGATTATCGCGGCGGGTTGTTGACAGACTCGCAATCCGTCGCTATAATTTTTTGCTCTTTAGGTCGCTGCGAGAGTTGTTAGCGCAACGGACTAACAGGTTTCAAGAACGTGGGGTGGTAACTCAGTTGGTTAGAGTATCTGACTTTTAATCAGAGAGTCGAGGGTTCGAGTCCCTCCCACCCTACCAACTATCTTTGATAGTGCAATTAAAGCCTCCCAAGCGGAGGCTTTTTTGCGTCTGCTTCCTGCCGTGTTCGGCTCGGCATCTCGATGATGCTCGCGCCGATTTCGACTCAGTCGTCCGGACGGGGAGCCTGCGGTTCGCCGGTGCATGCGGGTTGGCGCGATACGGGCGGCCCACGACGCCGCGACGAATACGAACGGCGGCTACCGCATCACACGACGATCGCGCTTGCAGCCTTACGTGCCGCGTTGCGCACGCCGCCAGCGCCCCGGCGTCGTGCCGAGCACCGCGCGAAACGCCTTGCCGAACGCCGCCTCCGACTGATAGCCGACCGCCTGCCCGATTTCCGCTTGCCCGCGCTGCGTGTCCTGCAGCAGCGCGCACGCATGCATCATCCGGATCTGCGCGACGAACGCGCCAACGCTCATCCCTGCCTTCTCGCGGAAATGCCGCGCATAGGTCGCGCGCGACATCGCGGATGCCGCGCCGAGCGATTCGACCGTCCACGGCTTCGCCGGCGTTTGCAGCACGGCCTGGACCGACGGGCCGAGCCGCGCATCGGCAGCGAGCGCGAGCCAGCCGGCCGGCACGCGCGCATCGCGGCCGTACGCGCGCAATGCATAGGCGAGCAGCGCCTGTCCGAGCGCGTTCACGATGGCGCGCCCGCCCGGCTGCGCATTCGATGCCTCCGCGCGCAGCACGCTCGTCAGCAGTTGCAGCGACGCCAGCCCCGACGCCTCGCGCAGCCCGACGTGCAGCACGCGCGGTAGCGTGCGCATCAGCAATTCACCGGCGCCGCGTGCATAGACGAAGCGCCCGCAGAGCAGGTCGACACCCGCCTCGCCCGCATCCGCGGGATCGCGGTTCGACTTGACCGGCAGCACCGCTCCACTGGCCTCGCCCACTTCGCGCAGCGACGCGACCGACCTGGCGCGGCCACCGTCCGCATCCGACAAATCGTGCGCGTCGCCCGCCGGCAGCAGCACGAAGTCGCCGTCGGCCAGCCGCAGCGTGCGCCCGTCGGCCGTGCGCAACCGGCACGTTCCGGACAGCAACAGATGAAACGCCGCCTCGCCGGGCGGCAACGGGTCGTGCGGCATCGCGAACGGGCCGTCGAGCAGGCAGCGCACGTCGAGCTCGACATGGCTGCGGCCCAGCGACAACAGTTGACTCAACGCGTCCATGAGACGTTTGCGCTAAAAATTGACACTCTAACGTATCGAAACCCTCAGCGCGAACGATCAGAATAAGTCCTGCATCGCCCGAGATCGCGGCATCCGCCGCCTGACCCACCTCTTCTCGAAAGGACGCATCATGCTGAACTGGAACGAATACCGGAAGGAACTCTCGACCCGCATCGGCGATATCGCCAAACTGTCGCCCGACACGCTGGCCGGCTACAAGGCGCTGTCCGGCGCCGGTGCCAAGACGGGCCATCTCGACGCGAAGACACGCGAACTGATCGCGCTCGCGGTGGCCGTCACGACGCGCTGCGACGGCTGTATCGCGGTGCACACGGCCGAAGCCGCGAAGCATGGCGCGACCAAGGAGGAAGTGGCAGAAGCACTCGGCGTCGCGATCGCGCTGAACGCGGGTGCGGCGCTCGTCTACTCGGCCCGCGTGATGGACGCGCTCGGCGAGTGACGCGCGCATGAAGGGTGCGGCGCCCGCCGCATCCTTTACCGACGATCGGCCGGCACTGCCGGCCAACCGACGGGCGCGCCGCGGTCGCGTAAGCGGTGTCGCGAAGTCGGCTACCATGCGCGAAGACTCATCGCGGAGGAGCGCCCCATGTGCCGCTGGCTCGCCTATACGGGTAATCCGATTCATCTCGAGACCGTACTGTTTCGCGCGAAGCATTCGCTGATCGACCAGAGCCTGCATTCGGAGCTGGGCGCCACGACCACCAATGGCGACGGGTTCGGCATCGGCTGGTACGGCCACCCCGACGAACTGCCGTTCCGCTACCGCTCAGTGCATCCCGCATGGAACGACCGCAACCTGCGCGAAGCCGCGCGTGCGATCCGCTCGCGGATGTTCATCGCGCACATTCGCGCGGCGACCGATACGCCTGTCCAGGAAACCAACTGCCACCCGTTCCGCCACGGCCGATGGCTCTTCGCGCACAACGGGCTGATCCGCGATTTCCACAAGCTGCGCCGCGACCTGACGATGAAGGTCGACCCGGCGCTGTTCCCGACGCTCGAAGGCTCGACCGACTCCGAACTGATGTTTCGACTCGCACTGACCTACGGCCTCGAGCAAACGCCGTTGGCTGCGCTCGAGCGGATGGTCGGCATGGTCGAGGAAACCGCCGCGCGGTATCGCGTCGCCGAGCCGCTCAACATGACGATCTGCACGACGGACGGTGACCGGATCATCGCGGTGCGCTACTCGAGCGAACGGCAATCGCGCTCGCTGTTCCACAGCACGTCGTTCAAGCACCTGCACGAACTCTATCCGCACAATCCGCGCATCGCCGAAGCGGGCGACGACGCGTTCATGGTCGTCTCGGAACCGCTCGTCG
Source organism: Burkholderia sp. Bp9031 (assembly GCF_003857965.1). NCBI lineage: Bacteria > Pseudomonadati > Pseudomonadota > Betaproteobacteria > Burkholderiales > Burkholderiaceae > Burkholderia > Burkholderia sp. Bp9031. The sequence continues at coordinate 135,005 of NZ_QTPW01000017.1, read as the reverse complement.
ACCTGCGCGGGGCATGGGAGGAAGTGCCGGAAAGCACGGCGATCGTCGCGCATGGGGCGGATGTGCAGCAGCGGCCGTTTAATCCGCGGCATAAGTAGGCCGAAGCGGTACTTCAGGTATCAGCGTCGATGCGCGGAATGCATCTAGATAGAACCGGTTTCGACGAGTAACCCGGCAAGCGCAGCAACGGTCGCAGCGGCATCAAGACCATGGCGGTAAAGCAAAAACATGTCAGTTTTAAATCGCGATATAAATGTCTGATTCGCACCCAACGAATCGAGCATGATATAGTTGCCATCGATTTTAACCGGCGCCAAAAACTCATCACATTCTGCCTCGAGCCCCGCCTGCTGTTTCTTTGCTGCGGTCCGCGCAAATGTTTGCGTGCGACAGCATGTCTGACGAATCACACGCGAGAGGACGGGACGTCGTGATACGCCGCACACAACAGGTGCAGGGTGGGTCCCGCGGCATAGAGAATTAATAGTCTTGCAATGCAAACCGCCCGGCTGGTGCATGCGTCGCCGCCAAGGAATGCCCAAGAATACGCGGGCATGTCCGCCGGGCCTGCACGATTTTTTCTTGATATTCTTCGCCCTGCATCAATCGAGGGCAACGTACACGAACGAGAGCAAGGCAGGATTCGCTGCCATTAACATATAAAAGAGGCTACATGATATTGGTTACAGGTGGTGCCGGGTTTATCGGCGCCAACTTTGTGCTGGACTGGCTGCGTCAATCGGACGAATCGGTACTGAACGTCGACAAACTGACCTATGCGGGCAATCTCGGAACGTTAAAATCGCTGCACGGAAACGCGAAGCACGTGTTCGCGCAAGCAGACATTTGTGACCGCGCGGCGCTCGACGCGCTGTTCGCCGAATACAAGCCTCGCGCGGTCCTGCATTTCGCTGCGGAAAGCCACGTCGATCGCTCGATTCACGGGCCGGCGGATTTCGTGCAAACCAACGTCGTCGGCACGTTCACGCTGCTCGAAGCGGCGCGCCAGTACTGGAATACGCTGCCTGAAGCGGACAAGGCCGCATTCCGTTTCCTGCACGTTTCCACCGACGAAGTATTCGGTTCGCTGTCGGCCACCGATCCGCAGTTCTCCGAAACGACCCCGTACGCGCCGAACAGTCCCTATTCGGCCACCAAGGCCGGTTCGGACCATCTCGTGCGTGCCTATCAGCATACGTACGGCCTGCCGACGCTGACCACGAACTGCTCGAACAACTACGGCCCGTACCAGTTCCCTGAGAAGCTGATCCCGCTGATGATCGCCAACGCGCTCGCCGGCAAGCCGCTGCCGGTGTACGGCGACGGCCAGAACGTGCGTGACTGGCTGTATGTCGGCGACCACTGCAGCGCGATTCGCGAGGTGCTCGCTCGCGGCCAGACCGGCGAAACGTACAACGTTGGCGGCTGGAACGAGAAGAAGAACCTTGAAGTCGTGCATACGCTGTGCGACCTGCTCGACGAGCTGCGGCCGAAACAGGCCGGCTCGTATCGCGACCAGATTACCTACGTGACGGATCGTCCCGGCCACGATCGTCGTTATGCGATCGATGCGCGCAAGCTCGAGCGCGAGCTCGGCTGGAAGCCCGCCGAAACGTTCGAAACGGGCCTCGCGAAAACGGTGCGCTGGTACCTGGACAACCAGGAATGGGTCGACGAAGTCGCTTCGGGCGACTACCGCAAGTGGGTCGCAACGAACTACGCGCAACGCGCGTAAGGGCAACGGACATGGCACGCAAGGGCATTATTCTCGCCGGCGGGTCCGGCACCCGGCTGTATCCGATCACGCACGCCGTGTCGAAGCAGCTGCTGCCGGTGTACGACAAGCCGATGATCTATTACCCGCTGTCGACGCTGATGGTCGCGGGCATCCGCGACGTGCTGATCATCTCGACGCCGCAGGACACGCCGCGCTTCGAATCGATGCTCGGCGACGGCAGCCAGTGGGGGATGAACATCCAGTACGCAGTGCAGCCGTCGCCTGACGGTCTCGCGCAGGCGTTCGTGATCGGCAAGGATTTCGTCGGCAACGATCCGTCGGCGCTGATCCTCGGCGACAACATCTTCTACGGTCACGATCTGGCGAAACAGCTCGAGCGTGCGGACGCACAGGACACGGGCGCGACGGTGTTCGCGTATCACGTGCACGATCCGGAGCGTTACGGCGTCGTCGAGTTCGACGACGAATTCCGCGCGCTGTCGATCGAAGAGAAGCCGGCAAAACCGCGTTCGAACTACGCCGTCACCGGTCTCTACTTCTACGACAACCGCGTGTGCGACATCGCGGCCGACATCAAGCCGTCGCCGCGCGGCGAGTTCGAAATCACCGACGTGAATTCGCGCTATCTTGCAGACGGCGCGCTGAACGTCGAGATCATGGGACGCGGCTATGCATGGCTCGACACCGGCACGCACGATTCGCTGATCGAGGCGGCAAGCTTCATCGCGACGCTGCAGAAGCGGCAAGGCCTGGTCGTCGCCTGCCCCGAAGAAATCGCGTTCCGCAAGCGCTGGATCGATGCGGAGCAAGTGCAGAAGCTCGCGCAGCCGCTGTCGAAAAACGGCTACGGTAAATATTTGCTGAACATTCTTACGGATCAGGTTGCATGGCCATCACGGTAACTGCTACGGCACTCCCCGAAGTCAAGATCGTCGAGCCGAAGGTATTCGGCGACGCGCGCGGCTACTTCTACGAGAGCTTCAACGGCCGCGAATTCGCGGAACTCGTCGAAACCGGCGTCGAGTTCGTGCAGGACAACCATTCGCGCTCGGCGAAAGGCGTGCTGCGCGGGCTGCACTATCAGATCGAACACGCGCAGGGCAAACTCGTGCGCGTGGTCGAAGGCGAGGTGTTCGACGTCGCGGTCGACATCCGGCGCAGCTCCCCGAACTTCGGCAAGTGGATCGGCGTGACGCTGTCCGCCGACAACCACCGCCAGCTCTGGGTGCCGCCCGGCTTCGCGCACGGCTTCGTGGTGCTGTCCGAGTCCGCGCAATTCCTGTACAAGACGACCGACTACTGGTTCCCGGAGCACGAACGCAGCCTGCTGTGGAACGATCCGGAGATCGGCATTCAATGGCCGTTCGACGGCGAGCCGGTGCTGGCGGCGAAGGATGCAGCGGGCAAGCGACTCGTCGAAGCCGAGTGCTACGCATGAGCGGCGCCATGCAATCCCCCGAACAGCGGACCATCCTGCTCACCGGCATCAACGGTCAGGTCGGGTTCGAGCTCGCGCGCAGCCTGCAGGGTCTCGGCAAGGTCGTCGCACTGGATCGCAGCCGGCTCGACCTGTCGAATCTCGATCAGGTGCGCGACGTCGTGCGCGAAGTCAAGCCGGACCTGATCGTCAACCCGGCCGCCTATACGGCCGTGGACCAGGCGCAGAACGACGTCGCGCTGGCCACGCGGCTGAATGCGGAAGCACCCGCCGTGCTCGCGGAAGAAGCGAAGCGCATCGGCGCGGCGCTGATTCATTACTCGACGGACTACGTGTTTGCCGGCACGAAGAACGGCCCGTACGTCGAGGATGACCCCGTCGATCCGCAAAACGTCTACGGCGAGACCAAGCTGGCGGGCGAACAGGCGATCGCGGCATCGGGATGCGCGCACCTGATCTTCCGCACGAGCTGGGTGTACGGCACGCGCGGCAAGAACTTCCTGCTGACCATGCTGCGCCTGGGCGCCGAGCGCGACGAGCTGAAGATCGTCGCCGACCAGATCGGCGCACCCACGTGGTCCAAGACGATCGCCGCACTGAGCGCGAACGTCGCCGCGCAGGCCATCGGTGCAGGCGCGGCCGGCCGGGACGAATGGTGGCGCACGCATTCCGGCATCTATCACCTGTGCGCGGGCGGCTCGACGTCGTGGCACGGATTCGCGGAAGCGATCTTCCGTCTGTCGAATCTCCCGAAGAAGCCGTCGGTGGCACCGATTCCCGCCAGCGCTTATCCGACGCCCGCGGCACGTCCGGCCAATTCCCGCATGTCGAATGCGAAACTAGCCGAGCACTTCGGCCTCGGCGCACCGGATTGGGAAACCGCGCTCGAACTCTGCATGAAAGAGATTTAAAGCGCACCGCCAGCCGTTTCTCGCTGAATCGCGGCTGGCGGATTATTTCGCATTATTATGGAATGCATATTCCGGCCATTCCGGTTGTAGCGTCGTCCATCCCGGAAATATCCGCGCACAGCATTTCTATTCAAATGCGCGGCACGCCGCAACGTTCAGCACCCGTGCGCCATCCCGCCAGCAATCGGCAAAAAATACCCGATCCAGCATCCGACCGCCCCCTTTTGATGCAAAATATTCCTCATTTCATGCGATCACGTATCAAACATGTGTTCGGCGAGCGCCATTCGCACGACTGGCCGGAAGCAATAACGAGATATTGATTAGAACTGTTTACATCCCCGCGCCGATCCGCCCCTTCAATCGAAGCTGCGCTACCATACCGCGTCCGACCGGTCCGCAAATTTCGAGACGTTCTAGGGTGAAACATAGTTTTCGAGATAAAATCGCGGGTCGCGTCCATGTCCAAAGCTGGCGGGCATGGTCAATCTCCCCCTCTCATCTGCCGTACAACCCCCGGGCCGCCTTGCTTTTCGCATGCAATAACAGGGAAATCACGCAGTCAGCCAGTAAGAAAGATACAAGCACATGAGCAAATGCGTCGCTTTAGTCGGATTGGCGTTTCGATTTCCTGGAACAGATAGTCGTCACTACTGGAACGACCTGCTCAACGGCAAGGACTGCGTCACCGAAGTCGAAGCCGGCAGATGGTCGAAAGACGCTTATCTGCATCCGGCCAAGGAACATCCGGGTACCGCCTACACGTTCGCCGCAGGTTCGATCGGCGACGTCTCCGGTTTCGATGCGGATTTCTTCGGCATTTCGCCACGCGAAGCCGCTCTGATGGATCCGCAGCAACGACTGTTGCTGGAACTCGGCTGGGAAAGCATCGAAAGCGCCGGCATCAAGCCTTCGTCGCTGCGCGGCAGTGACTGCGGCGTGTTCGTCGGCATCGCCAGCGCGGATTATTCGTACCGGATGGCGGACGACCTCGCGACGGTCGATGCGTCCATGGCGACCGGCAATACGGCCAGCATCGCGGCCAACCGCCTGTCCTACGTCTTCGACCTGCGTGGCCCGAGCCTGGCCATCGATACCGCGTGCTCGTCGGCGATGGTGGCCTTCCACCTCGCCTGCCGCGCGATCGCCAACGGCGAGATCAGCCATGCGATCGCGGGCGGCGTCAGCCTGCACCTGCATCCGTACGGCTTCATCACGTTCTCGAAGGCGTCGATGCTGTCGCCCAACGGGCGCTGCAAGACATTCGACGCATCCGGCGACGGCTACGTGCGCTCGGAAGGCGGCGGCTTGTTCCTGCTGAAGGACTACGACCAGGCCGTCGCCGATGGCGACCGCATCCTCGCCGTCGTGGCCGGCACCGCGGTGAACACCGATGGCCGCAAGTCGGGCCTGACCGTGCCGAGCGTGGACGCCCAGACCGCGCTGATGCGCCAGGTCTACGAGCAGGCCGGCATTCCGCCGAGCGCGATCGACTATCTGGAAGCCCACGGCACCGGCACGCCGGTGGGCGATCCGATCGAAACCCGCGCGATCGGGCAAGCGCTCGGCCAGTGCCGCGCCGCCGATGCGCCGCTGCCTATCGGGTCGGTCAAGAGCAACCTCGGCCACCTCGAAGCGGCATCCGGCGTCGCCGGGCTCGTCAAGGCGATCTACAGCCTGCAGCATCGCGTGGTACCGGGCACGATCGGCATCAAGGAATTCAATCCGAACATCCGCTTCGACGACTGGAACATCGAAGTCCTGACCAAGCCGTATCCGCTGCGCGAAACCGGCACACTGACCATCGGCGTCAACTCGTTCGGCTTCGGCGGCGCCAACGCGCACGTGATCCTGCAGACGCCCGCCGAAGCGGCCAACACGCCGGATACGCGCGCGACGGCAACGGCCGCCGTGCCGATGATCGTCACCGGCCGCAGCACCGCGGCGCTGCAGGCCAACGCCCACAAGCTCGCCGATACGCTGCGCGGCCCGGGCGCACCGGCGCTGTACGACGTCGCGCATGAAGCTGCACTGCGTCGCGACTGGCACGAAAAGCGTGCGGTCGTGTTCGGCACCGACAGCGAGCACGTCGCGCAGCTGCTCGAGCAACTCGGCACCGACGATGCGGCGAACCCGTCGATCCACGAAGGCGTCGGCGTGCGCGACGCGCAAGGCCCGGTCTTCGTGTATTCCGGCAACGGCTCGCAATGGGCGGGAATGGGCAGCAAGCTGCTCGCGCATCCGGTCTTCAAGCAGACGATCGTCGAAATCGATCGCGTGTTCGCCGAACTTGCCGACTGGTCGCTCAACGCGTTGTTCGAGCGCGACGCGCAGGACGGCGTCTACGAGCGCACCGAAATCGCGCAGCCCGCGCTGTTCGCGCTGCAGGTCGGCGTGACGCGCATGCTCGCCGAGCAAGGCGTGCGGCCCACCGCCGTCATCGGACACAGCGTCGGCGAAGTCGCCGCCGCCTGGGCGTGCGGCGCGCTCTCGCTCGCCGATGCCGTCGCGGTCATCTATCACCGCAGCCAGCAGCAGGGGCTCACGAAGGGCAAGGGACGCATGGCGGCAGTCGGTATCGACGGCGTCGCCACCGCCGCGCTGCTCGACGAGCTCGGCCTGCAGGACGCGCTGTGCGTCGCCGGCTACAACAGCGCCAAGGGCGCCACTCTGGCCGGCGCACCGCACGCGCTGGAGCAGGTCGGCCGGGTGCTCGCCGAGCGCCGCGTGTTCTACAAGCAGCTCGACCTCGATTACGCGTTCCACAGCAGTGCGATGGATCCGATCGAAGCCCCGCTCAAGCAGGCGCTGGCCCATATCCGGCCGCAGCGCGCGAGCGTGCCGTTCTTCTCGACCGTGGCCGGCGCCGAACTCGACGGCACCGTGCTCGATGCCGACTACTGGTGGCGCAACATTCGCGTGCCGGTGCGCTTCGAGCAGGCGCTCGACAGCCTCGTCACGCAAGGCAGCAACGTGCTGATCGAAGTCGGCCCGGCGCCCGTGCTGCGCAACTACGTCAACGAGACGCTCAAGCAGCACGGCAAGACCGGCCACTGCATCCCGACCGGCCGCCGCACCGACGACGCACCCGAACGCGTGCAGGCAGCCGTCGCGCAGACGCTGATCAGCGGTGTGCCGATCGACTGGACGCGATTCTTCCCGAGCGACGCGGCACGCACCAAACTGCCTTCGTACGCGTGGCAACGCGAGCGCTACTGGCACCCGGTCACTACCGAGTCGCTGAACCAGCTCGGCCGCCGCCGCGTTCATCCGCTGCTCGGCTATAAGATGACCCAGCAGACCCAGCCTGCATGGGAAAACCAGCTCGATACGCTACTTCAGCCGTGGCTCGCCGACCACGTGGTCGGCCACGCGACCGTCTTCCCGGGCTCCGGCTTCGCGGAAATCGCGCTCGCCGCCGCGCTTCAATGGCACCCCGGCGACCACGCGGACGTCGAGGAACTGGAGATTCATGCGCCGCTGCTGCTGTCGGCCACGCCGAGCAAGATCACCCGGCTGTCGCTCGACGAAGGCGACGGCCGCTTCAGGCTGCGCAGCAAGCAGGTCGGCAGCACCGATCCGTGGACCGTGCACGCCAGCGGCCGCCTGCTGTCGGGCGCAAACGCGCAGCAACTGGCCGAAACCGCGCCTGCGCTGCCCGAGCGCGAGCCTGACTTCACGGGCGCCACGCACCTCGAGCTGACACGCGCGGCCGAACTCGACTACGGCCCGGCCTTCCAGGCCGTGTCGCACGGCTGGATCGAATCGCCGCAAAGCGTGGTGGCCGTACTGCACGCGCCGCAAGCGCTGGCGGACAGCCTGCCCCACAGCCTGCTGCACCCTGCCCTGCTCGACTGCACGTTCCAGCTCATCATCCAGATGCTGAAGGACGATCCGTCGCTGGGACACGGCATCGCGTTCGTGCCGACCCGCATCGGCCGGCTGCGCTGGCGCGCCGGGCAAGGCACGCCGCACCGCGTGCGTGCGCGCCTGCTGAAGCGGGCGCCACATTCGCTCACCGCCGAATTCGCGATCTTCGACGAACACGGGCAGCAGATCGCGGCAGTCAGCGAAGCGCGCTTTCGCAGCGTGCGCCTGGCAAAGGCGCACGGCGAACCGCTCGCTTTCCTCGATTACGCCGCCACGCCGAGCCCGCATCCGCAGAGCCGGCAACCCGCGAACACCGCGCTGCGACGCAACGCGCTGCAGCCCGCGCTGCGCGCGACGGTCCGCTCCATCGCGACCGACGGCCTGCTCGAACGCTATGCGCATGAAGTCGATCCGCTGCTGGAAACGTTGTGCGACCGCTATGCCGCACAAGCGCTACTGACGCTGTCGACCGACGGTCGGCTGGACGCCGCCGCGCTCACCGCTTGTCGCGATGCCGCGCCGCACGCCGCCCCGCTGCTCGACTGGGCGCTCGGCCGCAGCGCGCACCGGCTGCCGGATTCGCAGGACTGGCAGATCGATGTGCCGCAAGACGACGGCGCCAGCACCGGCGACATCTGGAACAGCCTGCTGCGCGAATACCCCGACTACTTCACGCTGGTTCATGCAACCGGCCGAGTCGGCCTGCACCTGCCCGCCCTGCTGACTGGCGCGGCCGCGTGGGCAAACGTGTGCCCCCGCGACGTCACGCCCGTGGAGCTCGCGCACTACGTGCTGGGCGACGAGGCGAGCCAGCGGCTGTCCGACACGCTGAGCGCGCACCTCGAGAAGGCGCTGGTCGCGCGCGCGCCCGACCAGCGCGTCGGCATTCTGGAAATCGGCGCCGGCGCATCGCGCGTGGCCGCTGACCTGTGCCGCCATCTCGATTTCGCGGTTGCCGACTTCAGCTACGCAAGCTCCGAAGATGCCGCGCTCGAACACGCGGAACGCTTGCGCGAGCATTGCCCCGAATTGTCGGTCCAGCGGATCGACGCCAGCGCGGCAAGCCCGAACCGCGACGCCGATCTGATCGTCTTCCATTGCGACTTCGGCAACCTGGACGCGGCCCGGCTGGCGCTGCAATACGGCGCGAACCGCCTCAAGCCCGGCGGCACGCTGCTGCTGTGGGGCACGCAACCGGCCGCGTGGATGGACTTCATCTTCGGCGGCAACGCCGCGTGGTGGGCCAAGCGCACCGACGGCACGCCGGTCTCGCCGCAACGCACGGCCGCTCACTGGCAAACCGAGCTGGCACAACTCGGCCTGGAATGTGACGAGCCGCTGGAACTCGCGCCGGAAAGCGCGTGCGGCCCGTATCTGCTCGCCGCCGGCTTGCCCGTCGAAGCGGCCGCCGTCGCGCAGCCGCAACCGCCTCAAGGCGGCTGGCTGATTCTCGCGGATGCGCATACGGCCGGCGAATCCGGCCCCGCACGCAAGCTTGCCGATCATCTGTCGAGCCGCCGCCGCTTGCCGGTGCGCGTGGAGACAGACGTCACACCCGAGCACCTGGATGCGGCACTCCAGCGCGCGCAAGCCGAACTCGGCGAGATTCGTGGCATCGTGCATCTCGCGGGCCTCGCCTACGGCGCGAACCTCGCCGACGGCGACGATCCGCAACACCTGCTGCAGGCCCAGGTGCAGCGCTGCGCGCTGGCCGCCGGGCTCGCGTCGGCATGTGAGCGCGCGGGCCTGAAGACCACGCTGTGGCTGCTGACGGCCGGCGCCGCGCCGTTCCTGCCGAGCGCGCCGACCAGCCGCTACGCGACGCTGAACGACGCTTCGCTGTGGCTGTACGGCCGCACGATGATCAACGAGGCCGCCGGATTCGACGTTCGCCTCGTCGATCTGCCGCAAGCCGAGCCGGTGCCGCTCGAAGCGCTCGCACGCGAACTGCTCTGGCCGGACGGCGAACAGGAAGTCGCGCTGGGCGCGTCGGGTGAACGCTATGCGCCGCGCCTGCGCAAGAATCCGCGCCCGCATTCCGCGGCGCCGGCGACACCCGCGACCGATACCGCGACCGCACTGCGCCTCGGCTTCGAGGTGCCCGGCCAGCTACGCAACCTGCGCTGGGAAGCGCATACGCTGCCCGACGTACGCGAGGACGAGCTGCAAATCCGCGTCGAAGCCACCGGCCTGAATTTCCGTGACGTGATGTACACGCTCGGCCTGCTGTCCGACGAGGCGATCGAAAACGGCTTTGCCGGACCGACGCTCGGGCTCGAGTTCTCGGGCGTCGTCGAGCGCGTCGGCCGCAAGGTCACCGGATACAAGCCGGGCGACGCCGTCGTCGGCTTCGGGCCGGCCAGCTTCGGCAACCGCGTCGTCACCCAGCCGAGCGCGCTGTCGCACATTCCGCGCAGCCTGTCGTTCGAGGCGGCGGCCACCATTCCCAGCACGTTCTTCACCGTCTACTACGCGTTCCATCACCTGGCCCGGCTCGAGCCCGGCGAGCGCGTGCTGATCCACGGCGCGGCCGGCGGTGTAGGCATCGCCGCGATCCAGTTTGCGCAGTGGATCGGCGCGGAGATTCACGCGAGCGCGGGCTCGGACGAGAAGCGCGACTTCCTGCGAATGATGGGCGTGAAGCACATCTACGATTCGCGCTCGCTCGAGTTCGCCGACGATATCCTCGCCGCGACCGATGGCGAGGGCGTCGACGTCGTGCTCAACTCGCTCGCGGGCGAAGCCATCAACCGCAACCTGCGCGCGCTCAAGCCGTTCGGGCGCTTCCTGGAACTTGGCAAACGCGACTTCTACGAGAACACCCGCATCGGCCTGCGTCCGTTCCGGAACAACATCAGCTACTTCGGCATCGACGCCGACCAGTTGATGTCGAAGCGGCCGGATCTGACGCGACGCCTGTACGGCGAGATGATGGCGCTCTTCGAGGAGGGCGTGCTTCGTCCGCTCCCTTATCACGCCTTCGACGCCAACGATATCGTTGGCGCGTTCCGCCATATGCAACAGGCGCGCCAGATCGGCAAGATCGTCGTTACCTATCGTCGCGGCCTGCAGGCAAGCACGGCGGCGCACACCGCCGCGCCCGCGGACGAACTGCGTTTGCGCGACGATGCCAGCTACCTCGTCACCGGCGGCCTGTCCGGCTTCGGCCTGCGCACTGCGCAATGGCTGGCCGACAAGGGCGCGCGCCATCTCGTGCTCGTGAGCCGGAGCGGCCCCGCGTCGGACGAGGCACAGGAAGCGATCGCCGCACTGCGCGAACGCGGCGTGGACGTGCATGCCGCCGCGTGCGACGTCACCGATCGCGCGGCGCTCGCCGCGCTGCTCGCGCACGTCGACGCGCACATGCCACCGCTGCGCGGCATCGTGCATGCCGCGATGGTGATCGACGACGGGCTCGTGCGCGGCGCAACGGCTGAGCAAATCGAACGCGTGATGGCGCCCAAGATCGTCGGCGCACTGCATCTCGACGAGCTCACCCGTGCGCGACCGCTCGACTTCTTCGTGTTCCATTCGTCGGGCACCACGCTGTTCGGCAACCCGGGACAGTCGAACTATGTGGCCGCAAACGGCTGGCTCGAAGCGCTGGCCCGACAGCGGCGCGCACGCGGGTTGCCTGCAACCAGCCCGCGCTGGGGCGCCATTGCCGACGCCGGCTTCCTCGCGCGTAACCAGAAGGTCAAGGACGCGCTGCAAAACCGCATGGGCGGCAGCGCCCTGCCCGCCGCGACGGCGCTCGATGCGCTGGAAGTCATGCTGCTGGGCAACGTCGGCGACCTGGGTGTGCTCGAACTGGACTGGCGCGCTCTGTCGCGCTTCCTGCCCAGCGCACAGACGCCCAAGTTCGCGTGGGTCGCGCGCGATGCCGCGACTGCCCACCAGGATGACGACGGCAGCGACGATGTCGCCGAGCTGCTGGCGACGCTGAACGACGACGAGCTTCACCCGGCCGTGATCGACATGATCAAGCATGAAGTCAGCGAGATCCTGCGCGTGCCCGCCGACAAGATCGATCCCGATCGTTCGGTGTACGACATGGGCCTCGATTCGCTGATGGGCGTCGAGCTGGTGGTCGCGCTCGAGAGCCGCTTCGGCGTGCGGCTGCCGGTCATGGCGCTCTCCGAGAGCCCCACCATGACCAAGCTTGCCACGCGGCTGATCGAAGTGCTGCGCGGCGACGAACCGGTCGAGCCCGACACGGTCGCGCAACAGGTCGCGCATGTCGTGGCCCAGCACACCGAGGACGTGTCCAGCGAAGCGATCGCGGAGTTCGCCGACGAAATCAAGGCCGCACAACAGGCCGGCCACAAGCCGCAACGCATGATCCGATAAGCGCGATATGAGCAAGACCAAAACCACCGGACTGCCGGGCCTCACCTCGGCCCTGAAGAACAAGCTCATCCAGCAGGCGCTCGAGCGCAAGCTGCGCGAAGCCGGGCGCGAGCAGCCCGCGGCCGCGCCGGCGGCGGGTCGCAGAACGGCGGCTTCCGTGCCGGAAGCCTACACGCGCTTCGACCAATACCCGGGCTATCGGCAGTTGCGCATCATGAGCGACGGCGCTGCCCGCCTTGGCGTGCGCAGTCCGTTCTTCAAGCTGCATGAAGGGACGGCCGGTGCGCAAACCAGCATTGCCGGTCATACGTACGTCAACTACGCCAGCTACAACTACCTCGACATGTCGGGCGACCCCGTCGTGTCGCAAGCCGCCAAGGACGCGATCGACCGCTACGGCACATCCGTATCCGCGAGCCGCCTGGTGTCGGGCGAACGTCCGATCCACCGCGAACTCGAACGGGCGCTCGCCGATCTGTACGGCGTGGACGACGCGATCACGTTCGTGAGCGGCCATGCGGCCAACGTGACGACGATCGGCTACCTGTTCGGCCCGCGCGATCTCGTCATCCACGACGAACTGATCCACAACAGCGTGCTGCAGGGGATCCAGTTGTCGGGCGCGAAGCGCTTTTCGTTCGCGCACAACGACGCCGATGCGCTCGAGCGGCTGCTGACGGAACAGCGGCATCAGTTCGAGCGCGTGCTGATCGTGCTGGAAGGCATCTACAGCATGGACGGCGACTACCCCGACCTGCCACGCTTTGTCGACATCAAGCGCCGCCACCGCGCGTTCCTGATGGTGGACGAGGCGCACTCGCTGGGCGTAATGGGCAAGACGGGACGCGGGATTCGGGAGCACTTCGGCCTTGCCGGCGATGCCGTCGATATCTGGATGGGCACGCTCAGCAAATCGCTGGCCGGCTGCGGCGGTTATATCGCCGGCGAAACGGCGCTCGTCGAGCATTTGAAATTTCTGGCGCCCGGGTTCCTGTATAGCGTGGGGATGCCGCCGCCAGTCGCGGCCGCTTCGCTCGCGGCGCTGCGGCGCATGCTGGAATTGCCCGAGCGCGTGGCGACGCTTCAGGCACGCGGGCAGTATTTCCTCGCGCAGGCCAAGGCGGCCGGGATCGATACGGGCAGCAGCGCGGGGATTGCTGTCGTTCCGGCGATTCTCGGCAGCTCGCTACGGGCGACCAAGTGGTCGGACGCCCTGTTCGAGCAAGGCATCAATGTGCAGCCCATTCTTTATCCGGCGGTGCCGGAGCAGTCGGCTCGGTTGAGGTTTTTCATCGCTTGCACGCATAGTGAGGCGCAGATTGACCAGACCGTGCAGGCAATGAAGGGGTTGCTCGAGAAACGATAGTCCCGGTACGTTGAGTACGCGGTCCATTCCAATTCCAAATCAATCAACGACTCATGAAAATCGCTATCGCCGGCACCGGCTATGTCGGGCTTTCCAACGGTATCCTGCTCGCTCAGCACCACGAAGTCGTCGCGCTGGACATCGTTCCCGAGAAAGTGGAGATGCTTAATCGCAAGCAGTCTCCGATCATCGATACCGAGATCGAGGAGTATCTCGCGAACAAGCGCCTGAACTTCCGTGCGACGCTGGACAAGCACGATGCCTATGAAGGAGCGGACTACGTCATCATCGCTACGCCGACGGACTACGATCCGGAGACCAACTACTTCAATACGCGCTCAATCGAAGCCGTGATCAAGGACGTCAAGGCGATCAATCCGCACGCGGTGATGGTGATCAAGTCGACCGTGCCGGTCGGTTACACGGCGAAAATTCGCGAAGAGCTGGACTGCGATCGCGTGATCTTCTCTCCCGAATTCCTGCGCGAAGGCCGCGCGCTTCACGATAACCTGCATCCATCCCGTATCATCGTTGGTGAGCGATCGGAACGAGCCAAGGTGTTCGCCGAACTGCTTCAGGAAGGCGCGATCAAGAAGGATATCTCGGTTCTTTTTACCGACTCGACGGAAGCGGAAGCCATCAAGCTCTTCGCAAATACCTACCTCGCGATGCGTGTGTCGTACTTCAACGAACTCGATACTTACGCGGCAACGCATGGGCTGGATACGCGGCAGATCATCGACGGGGTTTGTCTTGATCCGCGGATTGGAAATCACTACAACAACCCGTCGTTTGGCTATGGTGGCTATTGTCTGCCCAAGGACACAAAGCAACTCCTCGCCAACTATAAATCCGTATCCCAGAACCTGATTCAGGCAATCGTTTCATCGAACACGACGCGCAAGGACTTCATCGCCGATGACGTGCTGCGCCGCAAGCCGAAGGTGGTCGGGATCTATCGCCTGATTATGAAGAGCGGTTCGGACAATTTCCGCGCATCAAGCATTCAAGGCGTGATGAAACGAATCAAAGCCAAGGGTGTGGAAGTCATCGTTTATGAGCCTGCGCTGAAGGAATCGGAATTCTTCCATTCTCGAGTCATCAACAATCTTGATGAGTTCAAAAAGGAGTCGGATGTGATTATCAGCAATCGCATCGCTACCGCATTGGAAGATGTAGCAGAGAAGGTTTATACGCGAGATCTTTTCGGGAATGATTGAACCTCGAAGCCACGGAAAGCATGCCAACGATATTTGCCCGCCCTTTCCGATGAATATCAATAAAAGTCTATATCCAAGATATTGACAGTGGAGCGGCGCCGAGTGATACGACAAGAATGACGTTTGGCACGATCGTCATTCCGCCAACGGCATGATATCTTTCAAATCACTGTAACGCCCTCTGACAAGTAAGCGATTTCGCATCAAGAAAAATGGGGATTTTAGGGAGGATGTCTAGCCGGCATCCTCCCTCTCTTCACTCAGCGCAAAAAATCATCTCAATTCGCGTTCTGTGCCAACCACAGTGCGACTCCCAGAATACTATCCTTGTTGTTGTCACTTCCAACTGCATTGACATATGCAGAATTTACTTTTGGATCGTAATTCTCAACAATCCAAGTCTTCGGAAGCGCATTACTTTTTGAAAGATAGTCTACCGTTCGCTTCGTGTCATCTAGAAATTTATCTCCTGAGCTCGCAGGGGAAACGATGAAAGTCGAATGCAATCCTGTTTCATTTGCCCATTGCAACTCTTCCGCAACGAACCGTCGATAGCCCGGCGGTTGATGTAGAAAAAACTGGGGGGGCGAATCGGTAGTCAGTGCCCCGCCGAGTTTTGCCCCATCCCGTAGATAATTCCAGGATGGAGACGAAAACGGCGTTTCATCATATTGATGATGATTGGGTGAAAAGATTGGAGCAATTGTTTTCAAGCCGCATGCCTGTCCAGCCTTTACAAAACGGGGCCATACATCGGCACTCTGAGGATTGAACCCATTTACATGGGCATGCTTTGCGCGTACACCCGCATCCAAAAACTGGGGGCGATAATTATTTTCGAACCACTTTTCCGGGGTACTTACCATGCCCAGCTCAACGTCCATGGGTTGCCCTTCGAATGCGGACAAAATAGCCTTATGTTCCTCATCTCCGGTTCTGGTCCAAATATAGCCATGAATATAAAGACCGGCTCGGCAAGTTTGCCTCAGAGCCCTACTATGCATGGGATTTGCGAGCGAATCAAAACCGATCACACCGCCCACTAGAACAGTCGATTCGCCCGTTGCGCACGTTTTTGAAAAAACCTGACTGGCCCAAGGAGCAAGGCTAACGGAGGCTCCAATTTTAAGAAATTCCCGCCGGTTAAATTTCATTTAAGCCTCATCGAGATTACAATTTTAATATTACGTGCTCGCAGCCCGACGCAATCACTGCGAAAGTTATTGCAATAGTGACCTCAATGTTCTCGTTGGGCACCAACCATGCTCTCGCCTCAGAGGCACACTAAATCCGCCACTCGCATCCAATACACATTTACTTCACTCGCCCCACGAGACTAACACGCCTCCCATATTCCGTCCAACGTGAAACACAAAAAAACCATTGCCGCAGCAATGGTTTGATCAGAGAAACTCACCCCTCGTCTCAATCAATTAACATCTTAAATTAAGTCATCCCAAATTTTAGGGGAGCCAGCACCGAAGAAAATTACACGCACGAACAAAACACGCCAACGATCCCGAACAACGAAGACCACAAGATCAAATAGCAACTAAACTAGTTTCATTCGACTCATTATAAGATATCGAGAGGACACTAAAAAAACCCTCACACGACATCGGATCGAATCGGATGGTTCTCGCATTCCCACTTTCTTCACGCCGCGTATCGAAGCGAACAACATTAACCCCGGCCTCAACCTTAAAATTCAGCGCGTCCGTCGCAGAAAATCTCTCCTCGGAACCCCTGGAATAAAATAAGTTACCCGAGGATGACGAGCTCGAATAAAACACCAAAATTCCTGATGCCGAATTTTCCGGAACATTTCTAAATACAACCTGAGGGTCATTTCCCTTCGAAACGAACACCTGAGCCCGCTCGTCAAACGATTCAACATGAGAATTAACCCGAAATTGAATTTCGTTCGTACAGCGCGAGTACGAAAAATCAGACTCACTTATTTTTCCCAGTATTCGAGCAACAACACATTTTTTATAATAATCATATAGCCACTTATTTTTCGATCGCTGAGCAAAAAAACCAAGCCGCTTCAGGTATGTGAATGAATTTCCCCTGTTCTCCCTAATCATTCTACGAAAATATTTTTCCTCAAATCCATTTTCGTTTTCAAAAAACCCCGAGATCGCCTTGGAAAGAAGACCCATTTCATTCAGCGCCGCCGGGATATTATGCGTCGCATATGGAATCTTGTACAAAGCCACACGGCCTCGTCTCTCGACATACTTGACGTGACTAACATCGCTGGCGCCTTTATTATCATAGATGACAATCGCAGATTTTATTCCACCGAGTTCATCCAGAACATTATCTCTAATAATCGGCGATCGTCTGATATTCTCCAACCAGATTTCACCAATAGATGCCAACTCAGGATTTATCGTCGTTTGCGGGGCCGTGACGACGGCTCGACTATTAAGTCGGCGTGCACAAAGAAGAGCACCGTACCCGCCCATACTTTGACCATACGTAACTCGTATCCTGTGTCTTTTCGTGTGATGATTTGCAACATTAATGGCCTTGATAAGCTCGGGCGTCTGCCACCAATGGTTCTGAAGTGAGACGAAGAAAACGCCGCTGAATCCACATTTTTGTATGAAACCATCGCCGTAAAGGTTTTTCCCGGGTTCACCCTCATACCCTGTGAATGAAAAAACAACTTTAGACGAAGAGATATTATCCATATAGAGAATAATATCTTTTCCTTCATATATTATTTTTTTATTACCCATAATTTACTTCCCCCTTTGTCATTGGCGTTTGCTCGTGAAGAATGTACCCGGATGCGTGGAAATATCATGAGCATCCGAAGCACACACCTTCACATCGACTCACGCTCTCAAAAGACTCGACTGCTGTCTAATAAGCAACACCATACTTTAACGCCTGCAGTCCTTCTCACAATCTTTGCTCATTTGCAAGCAACATATGAGAAGGCGCCGTCGAATTGTTATGTACATCAAAGACCGATAGAGAAGTCTTCACGATCTTGAGACAAATGTCGACTGTAGTACGGATCATCGCCCAGCGCACCG
This sequence comes from Burkholderia sp. Bp9031, assembly GCF_003857965.1. Taxonomy (NCBI): domain Bacteria; kingdom Pseudomonadati; phylum Pseudomonadota; class Betaproteobacteria; order Burkholderiales; family Burkholderiaceae; genus Burkholderia; species Burkholderia sp. Bp9031. Next base: position 117,059 of record NZ_QTPW01000017.1, on the reverse strand, counting down.
CCCCATCTCTCTTTCATGTATTGCACTTCACTGTTGAATCTCGCCACCTTCTCGGGGCGATCCTCTTTCCCCCGACTGATAGACTCATGGTGAAACAGCGCTGCATATGGCGACCAAATATTTCGATACCCTTGCTCTCTGACTCGGAGACAAAAATCCACGTCATTGAAGGCAACAGTCAAATCTGTCTCGTTCAATCCACCGACGGTCTCAAATATTTCTCGTCGGATCAAAAGACATGCTGCCGTTACCGCAGAGAAATTCTGCACCAGGGACAACCTGCCGAAATATCCAGCATGATCACCTGGATAATATTTGTGAGAGTGCCCAGCCACTCCTCCGATGCCCAAGATAACCCCGGCATGCTGCACCGTACCGTTGCTAAAGAACAATTTGGCACCAACGCATCCGATTTCACTTCGCATTGCATGGCGAACCATTTCGGTAAGCCAATCTGGAGATATTACCTCAACATCGTTGTTTACCAATCCAAAAATCTGCCCAGACGCATGCATGGCGCCAAAATTATTAATTGCAGAGTAATTGAATGGATAAGGGTATCGAACAACTTTAACACGCGAGCTTTCTTTCTGGATATCTTCAAAGAACTGCAGCGTTTCCGGCTCAACACTCTCGTTATCGATAATTATTATCTCATAATTACTGTATGACGTTTTCTCTAGAATACTCCGCACCGCGACCTCGGTCACCTTCCGATAATCTCTAGTAGGAATAAGAAGGCTAACCAAAGGCTGAGGCTCAACGATCGGCCATTTAACGTGATACGAATTCGGAATGATGCCAGGCTCTACCTGCACATTCTCAACCCCTATTTCGTCGAAGTGATCCTGCAACGCCTTTATGCCGGCCACTTCGGTGTACGACTTCTCACCTGCGGCCAATGCAGTTGAGCCAGGCAAAACACGCCAGTGATACAGAATTCTAGGGACATGAATTATTTGATCTTTTTCAACATGAGGCAAACATCTCAACAGAAGATCATAATCCTGACTTCCCTCAACCCCGCGCCGGAAACCACCTATTTTAATTATGAGGGCGCGCTCGTACACCCCGAGATGCGAGACATAGTTTTGAGAATAAAACAAGTCCGGATTCCACTTCCCCTTGAAATGCGGGTCAAAGCGAAGGCCCAGTGAATTTATCTTGTCTTCGTCGCTATATAAAATCCGAGCAAGCTCGTTTTTATTTATCGCCTCGACAACAAATAGCAAGGCGTGTTCCGCGAGTACATCATCGTGGTCTAACAGCGCGACATAATCACCAGATGCAATAGCGAGCGCACTGTTCGATGCAGCCGAGATGTGACCGTTCTCCTCTCTGTATACGACCTTGATTCGAGAATCTTTTTCCTCATATTCGCTTAGCACTCGACGAACATCACTTTTTGGTGAAGCATCGTCAGCGATACAAAGCTCCCAGCGGGAGTAGCTTTGATTAAGAACAGAGTCCAAACACTCTCGAAGGTAAACCTCATCAGTGTTATAAGTCGGGATTACAACCGAGATTAATGGATTACGCGTGAAACTCGAGAGAAGTTCATCGATCTCACTTTTTTGAGGAAGCGAAGGGAGTTCGATTTTCTCGATCCAATCATCGTAATCGTCGGCCGAATTATCAACAAGAAAACTTTCCTCGTAGATATCGAAAATATCCGCGGCCGTCGGGTTACGTTGAAAATCGTTGGTCAGATTTTGCATCAACTCCGCTGCATCCTGCCCGACAAACTTGGGATGCGATGCCGATATTTTATCGAGAAGTCGATTCAGAGCCACGCCATCCGACACTTTTTCGATCCCCAGCCAATCCAGGGAGAATGCGCCAGCGCACTCCATCGGATCAAATCGCAATCCGATAACCGGTTTCGCGAGATAAATTAGCCTTTCAGATCTGACAGTTGATTTATACCGAATCGGGAGAACATCGTTTTCCGAAAAGCCATCGCCGAAATCCAAATAAAATTTAGCACAGTTCGCAATATTTTCTGAATTTATTTCGACGGAAAATCTATACCAACCAGGCTCCGATACAAAAGCCAGATCGTTCTCCGCGAACATAAAAGCCGGATCATTCCCAGACGAAATCCAGGAATTTTCCGAGATGTAATCTAATTCCTGACGGGAGCCTGTCGAAATAAGCAAATAGTTTCGGTTATCGATAACACTGCTCGAGAACTCCGAGGATGCGTTCTCACCCTCTTCAACCCATTCCGCGCATGGCTTCCGATTTAGAAGCAATCCATATCGACGAAAATGATCAACCGGCGACAAGCCGCTCAGTGCAACATCAGTGTATTGTTGCAAATACCACGCAGCATCCAAATGCTGTAATTTTTTTAGAAAAACACCCATCTCTCACTCTCCAGTTTTATTATTTCGAATTCCGACCTTCCAACATTCCGTGTCGGATGAAATGCAGAAAAGGAGGAATTCCTGACATGGCGACATCTGGGTATTTGTCCACATATCTATCACAGCTAAAATCCGGACCCGGATCGTGCCACTTTGTGAGACCATAATTCATAAAATACTGAATCGGATCAATCTCACTTTCCACAACCTCTGGATGATGGCTAACGTACCAATCCGTGTCAAAATAAGACGATTTAGTGATTAGACTTTTTAAATAGAAAGCCGAATTCGCACTCTCCTTCGAATTCGAGAGATTTTTTACTGTTCTACTTATTGATCTAGCAACTCTCAAGGAAAATGAACTCAAAATCGCACTCATTTTTCCTTCAAGCGAAAGACACGCCGATGTTGCCAAGAAAACTTGATGATTCCGCGCCTCAAGCAGCTTAGTCAATGCAGCTAGCTCCGAGAATCGAGTTTCAATGTTATTCCTGCAACTAGCAACTTCCGCACGCAACGCTTCGTTTTCAGCCTTCACCTGCTTGTATTGCTCAAGAAGGGTGTCATAATCTCCACACCCACCAGAATCTGCACTATTATTCACGCCGGCCCCAACGAATCACGGAATTAAAATACAAAAACAAGCACTCGAACTTTTCAGATGCTCGCAATCATTTGATCTTATTTGCAAGCGAGATAATGGCCCCCAAATTTTGCCGGCCAACGCCAACACAAAGCTCAATCATTGGAGCACCCTCTCGTTGCTTCACGTCGGTATCGATATCGAAAGTGCAAACAAACCCGTAACGATATTCTGGATCTAGCTTGTATGCTCTCGCGACGTCGGGACGAACCATACGGTCGACGCGTGTAGCGCGCATGACGCTCTTGTAATCGACCAGAATTTTAAAATCGAGACCCTCACATCCATCACCAACGATCCATCCTTTACACTCCACCTTCCCTACCGAGAGGCTTGCAGTGTCAACGCATATTTTTAGCGTTGGATTTTTCGCGGAGAAGAACAATTCATCATCGACCGGATTATCGGTCGTGTAATCAACTTCCTGTGCGAGCATCATGTAAATTCGCTCTTTCTCTGCACGCACAGACTCCGCAAACGTCAACGGGAATGCGTCGTCCTCGTCATTCATATCGTGCTGAGAGAAAAACTCGACCGGTCGCAACGATCCATTTGGTCGACCACGCGGCCGTTTTTTCGTGAAAAACTCACTTCTCGATTTCACGACATAATGATTGATTCTGAGAACGTCCCAGTTCACGTCATCCGTCAGCCCTCCGAGTTCGCCGGGAAGCAATTCTTTACCCGCGGGGTCCGCGTAGACATAATCGTCGGTCAGCGCAAATACGTGCGGATTCGTCCCAACTTCCTTATACGCAGCGGTTCGGACAATAGTTTTATAATGCCGATTAACCCCTCTCTCACGTACGCCCCTTGCCACGAATCGTTCGATAACCGCCTTAGAATTTGCCGTCACCCAGTTCGATGAACCATATACGGCCCAATTAACTGCGATCGCGCCAATTTTCGGATTTGACAAAGCACCCTCGAGTGCGTCGACCAAGTTATCGTCACAAATAGCCGGCCGCATAAACTCATCAGCATCAATAAAACAAAGCCAGTCGACCTGATCTTTGAACGTCTCCATCAACAACTGATAAGCTGCCAACTGCGGCTTTACGTCCGGCACGGTTTTATAGTTTACGCACTGCACGAGACCGACATCGGACAACGCCTTCAATAATTCGGAGGTACCATCATCACTCTCATTATCAGCAATAAAGAACTCAGATATGCCTAACACCCGATGATAAGCAAGCCACTCAACGATGAATGGGAATTCATTTTTAAAAACTGCTGCAACTCCAATTTTGTTTTGCCTCATAACAAGCCTCAAACAATCTTTATTTAAACAGAGAAACTGACATCAGATAAACTTCTGCGAATACTATACTTTCTGATAAGCAGCAATTCCCTCTTCAACATCATCAAATACCGTGATCGCACCACCGTTGAGAAGCATGACTATGTCGCACAGTTTTCTGACTTGAGCCATTCCGTGCGTCACTAGAATCATATTTGCCCGACCAACGCGCCGTTTAAATTCCGCTTCGGCCTTTTCTCTGAAGTGTGCATCACCAACAGACATCGCCTCATCGATCATATAGTAATCGAAGTCAAAGGCAAGACTCATTCCAAACCGTAGTCGCGAACTCATACCCGAAGAGTAGGTCTTGACCGGTTGATCGAAGTAATCCCCTAGCTCGGCAAATTCCTCGACATATTGGATCACTTTTTTCATCTCGTCCCCTTCGGCCCCGAGGGAACGGCAGATGAATTTAACGTTTTGCTTTCCGGTCAGAGAACCCTGGAACCCGCCACCCAAGCCGACCGGCCACGATATTCTCTTATCCGTGATGATTTTTCCACTATCGGGAATATCGGTTCCGCATAACAGACGCATTAACGTACTCTTCCCCGCGCCATTCTTTCCAATCAGAGCGATATTTTTGTCTGGCGGAATAGCAAAAGAAAAGTCACGGAAGACATATTTCCGACCTTGTTTTGTCACATAAGATTTAGTTAACTTTGACAGTTCTATCATTTTACGGATTTGGCGTGCGCATAACTTGACGCATACGTCTGTATGCAACCATTACAAAGAAGGTAAGTACTAACGCGAAAAACAAAGGATACCCAGAACTCAACCCTTTGGTAAGCGGATAGTTATCAAAGGTTGCAGCGCGAATATTCTCAATAACCTCGGCATATGGATTCCAGGCAATCATGAATAATTTATCCGCCGGCAAATTCCAGACCGGAAAAAAAACACCAGCCGTCAAATACAGCGGTATGAAAGTCAATTTACATATCCGCCCGGAATTAGGGATCAAGCGAGCAATCATGCCAAAAGCTATTCCAAGCGAGAAGGACACGAGCATCCCTACTGCCAACGCCCAAACCCACATCAATGGATCGCTAATCGAAACATCACGTTGAAGCCAAAATCCCAGCGCAAAACAAATAATAAGATACGCACAGGCATATGCGCATAGCTCGACCATCAATCGGGCTGCAAATGTATCGAACGGCATCAACTGACGATATGCGAACAACCCTTGATTGGCCTGCAATGCGTCAGTTAGCCGCCATGCAATACTGCGCAACATGTGAAACGGAACAATTCCGCTCACCATGAACATGATGAAATCCATGTTCTGCATCGGACTTGCATGGACGAACGCATGGAACCCTAGAATGATCACTAGAATTGCCAGTGGTTCCAAGACAACCCACACAAAGCCCATTCGTCTAGCGCCAAATCGAGTCTGCATTTCACGCAGAAATAATGCAAACAACACGGAACGAAAAATCTTCCATGGTGACCGATTTGCCTTAAATGGAGACTCAAAATCCGACATGAGATCCCTTATCAATATTGGCTAACATCACGTCCTAAGAGCAATACCTGCACAATCGGTGTAATAATTTTTTGCATCTCGTATACCGCAGCATTGGTTACGTAAACCGTATCATCCGGCTGTACAGAGAATTTCTTTGCCAAGAACATCGAAACTGGTTCTCGCATATCGAGACGAAATACTTCAGCCTCCGGAGTACCGCTATTCGCATTCTCTACCAAGCGAAATACAAATACTCCGCTGGGATTCGCGGTGCGTTCGCTCAATCCTCCCACCGATCCCAGTACTTCCAAGAGACTCGGCGTGGCGGAAGGAAAGTCGTGGAGGCCAGGCTTGGCGACAGCTCCCATTGCCACAAAGCGTTTGCGTGCGCGCTCCAGAACGATCTCAGAATTCGGAGGGATGGAAACATTGCCGCCTGACAAAAGATCTTGGTAGTTGTAGCTCCGTGCTGCTTTCCCCGTACGAAGCGTTACGGTTGTCAGATAGGGCTCCAGTACAGGTCCGCCAGCAAGGTTGATCGCGTCCAGAATCGTCAACGGTCCCTGCGATGCAGAAAAGCGGCCAGGGCTTTTGACGGCTCCTGCAACGAGGACGGAGCGGGATAAATCACCTTGTAGTTCGACGTGCACCTGTGGCTCAATGGCACGCCCCTTCAGCCCACGTCGGATGATATTTTCGGTCTCTGCCAAAGTAGCGCCACGCACACTCTCAGTTCCCAGATACGGTAGAGTAATTTTTCCTTTCGTGTCGACTGGAACTTGCCCGAACACCGTTCCGCCTTTTGCCAAAGGTGCGAATAGCGTGTTGTCTATTCCACTGTCATCTGAAATCATGACCTTGAGTACATCGCCAGGCATCAAACGAACCTCAGGCTCTTCCGGCCGCGCGACACGGTTCAATAGAGCAGCCTCTGGAGGGCGCATATAGCGCTCTATATTGGTTGGCGAAAGCTCAATCAGTTGATACGGGTACTCCGGATTCTGAGCGTTAGTTGGAGAAGTAACTTCAGACATCCGAGGTCCTGCTCCGGAGAGTGCGCCACAGCCACTCAAAAGCAAGAGACTACCGAATAACACTGTGCCGCAACTATAGCGCGCTCGCTTTCCGGCATAAATCGACCATGCATTTTTTGTAAACATACCTAACACTCTATACCCTTAGTCTCGGTGATCATTGATAGTCGCAATGACGAATTGAGCGATACCATAAGTCAACAGCAACATAATCAAAATCGTCAGCAAGCTATATGCTCTACGAGGGAACAAAGCCTCGTCCGGCATATTCGGACTCACAACAATTACCAGACTCCGCAGCTTTTTTGTCGCCTCAATTCGAGCACTCTCCAATGCAGACACTGATGCTTTGTAGGCATCCTGTGCGATACCTGCATTCAGTTCAAGGCTTTGATAATTTGACGCAACCACGTTCAACTGATCATCGGAATTCTTTGCAATGAGCTTCTTATTTTCAGCGGCAATTTGCTGTTGAATCGCCTCGATCTGGAATTTTTGCTGACGGACCTGTGGCGTATCCTCTCTGAGACTTGCTCGCAGAGCGCGCAAAGTCGCTTGCGCCTTAGTCAAATCTGACTGCAACCCTGCAATTACGTCATTGCGAGCCACCGCAGCCCGTTGCGCATCCAGTACATTGTTAGCGCCCTGAAAATTCAACATCGCTTTCCGTTTGGCTTCGTAGTTGAGACGCGAACGTTCCAACTCTCCTTCCGCAAAACTGACCTGCTCCCGAGCCAACCGATGCGAGATTTCGTTTACGAAATGCTCACTTTCAGAAATAATTGCAGAGACTGTGTCGTCGGCAAATTTTCTATCAAACGCTTGCACAGATATAGTTAACAAGCCAGTGGTCGCATCAAACTGGGCCGTCACCATTTTCTGATAATACTTGAGCAACTCCTCACTTGTCGCATTTGGTGACAAGTAATACGATGGATCGCGCCATTGACCTGAATAATGCTGACTCCAATGCATTTTCTTCTGCAAAACATTCAGCATATCCTGGGAAATTACATATTGTCTGACGTAGAGAGTTTCAGACGAATTACCGCCCGACAACCCTCCGCCACCCATCAACGCCGCCAAACCTGGTATTGGCGAAGAATCACTGGCGCTTTCGGACCCAACCTTATGAACCACCACTTGAGATGAGCTCACATAGCGGTCACGCGCGAGAAAAACATAATACACAATTGCCACAATCATCGGCGCAACCACCATACCCCAAAACAACCGATGCTTTTTGATGTTACTGATAATCATTTTTTACAGTTCTATGTATTATAACCAGATAAAAAACATCTCTTCAGAAAAACGTAAATACCCCCCTCCTCTGCCGAGATATTTTCAATCCATTTCCCGCCACCCAAGGGCGCAATACGGTCGGCATTGCTGATAGCAGAAAATCTGGCTGCAAGTAATTTAAGTTCGGATTGTAAAAGGGATCGTGGTGCATGATGTGCCGCCATCGATTGCGCATGTACTGAACCTCAGATCTAAACCGACGCCGCTGCGCAGGTATTTCATCTTTTCCACGCGAAACCGATTCATGGTGGTACAGCAGTGCGTGCGGGGTCCACACCACCCGGAACCCCCGATCGCGCACGCGCAGACAATAATCGACGTCGTTAAATGCAACCTTCAGGTTGCGTTCGTTCAATCCACCAACGTGCTGATACAAAGATTTCTTGGTCAACAAACACGCCGCCGTAACCGCAGACAAATCCTGTGCAACCAACGCCCTATCCGCGTAGCCTGGCGCGTCCTTCCCGATCCCACTATGCAAGTGATTCGCACATCCACCGGGCCCCACGGTATCGCCGGCATGCTGCACAGTACCGTCGCCGTATAGCAACTTGGCTCCAACAGCGCCCACACCCGCACTCGACAACACGCCAACCATCTCATCCAACCAATCCGGCGAAATCACCTCCGTGTCGTTGTTGAGCAGACACACCAGTTCGCCCTTCGCCTCGGCGATCGCCATGTTGTTGATGCGCGAGTAATTAAACGGCTCATCAAACGGCAATACCCGAACATTGGCTACCTGCCTCAAGCTCTGCAGGTAAGCCAATGTGTCGGGTTCGATGCTTTGGTTATCAACAACGAGGATTTCATACGGTCCATAGCGCGTCTTTTCCAACACGCTGGAGATGCAACGGCGCAGGTGCCCCAACTGATCGCGCGTAGGAACGACGATACTGACCAACGGTGCCGGCTCGGCTACCGGATAACGTACCCGGCAACGGCCCGGCCCCGTGCTCTCAACTTCTGCCGACACGCCCATGCGCCGCAGATGCGCGACCACCGCACGAACCGTCCCGGCGCCATCATCCTGTTCGTCCCGAGGTGTCATATGCCAGAGCGGTGCGGGTACGTGAACCATCGGCGAGCCGAGTTCGCTCAGCGCCAACAGCAAAGCGTGCATCACGTTGGCCTCTGTCACATCCACGCCGAATCCATGCAAGCGGTCCGCATACCGGCTGTTCCAGACAAAAGCGTCGCCGACATAGTTAGTGGAACGCAGCAGTTCGGGAGACCAGTCTGGCTTGAAAACGGGATCGCGCAGTTGGCCGTCAGTCCCTACGACGTCGTGATCCGCATAAGCTACAGCAGCATCGGGTGTTTTGATGACAGCATCCGCGAGGCAAAACAACGCCTGCTCTGAGAGTGTCACTCCAGCCCGGATAGCGAGGTGCCAGGAATTCTCAGCGGCCGGTGTCGAAATCAACCGGGTTAAATCATCTGAGAAATCGTCTCGCACCTCGACTTTAAAGTGCTGATATGTCTGCGCCTGCAAACTGGCACGCGTAGCATCGATATCAGCCTGCGTAGTTTGCCGGCTCACCCAGAGCGAAATATTAAATATTGGTGAATATTGCCAACGCTTCACGCGACGAGCCATCAACGCACGGTCCGCTGGCGTAATAGCATAGAACTCCTGATACCACCCTGCGTAACCTGCGCGATACACGTTCGCGCGAAAGCGGCACGCCACGTCGTATGCGTGATCAAGATCGCGGAAAAGGGTGACCGGCGTAAGTCCTGCCCGGGCGCAGCGCCGCATGGGTTGCTTGTACAGCGTATTCGCCGCCCGCCAGAACTGCCGCAAGCGGTACTCCGCGACACTCAGGCGGCGATGCTGAAGGAATCGGACTTGAAGGGCGGGTTCATCGCTGCCCATGATCAAATGGACAGTCCGCACGGCAGCGGGAGTCCTGACCAGTTCCTGGATATGGCCCTTACTGCTGATTAAGACTTTTAACGCCTGCGTGCGATCATCATGCATCGTCAGCACGACAGTCGCTACGCAGGCGTTGGAATTACCTACCACCTGCCCCTCTACAAGCCAAGCCGTGGCAGCACGCCAACTCCCCTTATGTACGATTTTAGCCACCACTTCTTCACTACCTGCCTTAACCATGACGCAACTTTGGATCCGCGATTATAATTCACAGCCAGAAAAGGAAGACTAGAAAAAACCTAGAAGTCTCAAACATGCGCAGATCCATACTATTTCTCCAGGGGCCTCCGTCGCTTTTTTGGCGTCAGTTGAGCGACCACTTCGATGCCGCACTCGTGCGCACGCATCGAATCAATCTTTCCTTGGGGGACTGGGCCTACTGGCGCAAACCGGGCGCGGTCAACTACCGCGGCCGCTTTAGCCGCTGGGCGGATTTTCTGCGCGATTATCTGGTGCGCCACGAGATCACCGACATCTTCTACTTTGCCGACCGCCTGCCCTATCATGCGGTCGCGCGCGAAGTCGCCGAGTCGCTCGGCATTCGCACATACTCGATCGAATTCGGCTACTTGCGCCCCGACTGGCTCACCCTCGAGCGAGGCGGCATGGGCACGCTGTCACACTTCCCCACCGACCCGAAGGCGATCCGCGCAATTGCCCGCCGTGTCGGGCCATTCAAGCCGGACACCAAGCACTATTCGCACAGTTTCGGGCAAGAAGCGTTCAACGAGGTGCTTTATAACCTCCTGACCTCGCTGGTGCCATATTTTTTCCCGCTCTATCGTACCGACAAATATTACCTGCCATTACTCGACTATCTGCGCTGGCTGCCGCGCATGATCGGCCAACGTCTGCAAGAGCCCGCGCGGGCCGCCGCCGCCGACGTATTGCGCCACTCGGGCGCTCGCTACTGGATGCTCGCGCTGCAAATGCAGGCCGATTACCAGTTGCGCGCCAATTCCGCGTACAGCGATCAGCGGCAAGTAATCGAGGAAGTCATTGCGTCGTTCGCGCAGCACGCTCCGCAGGACGGCTCGCTGATCATCAAGCTGCATCCGCTCGACAATGGCATGGAGCGCTGGGAGAAATTCGTCGCGCGCACGGCAAAACGGTACGACGTGGCGTCGCGCGTCATTGCCGTGACGGACTGCGACCTCAAGCGCACGATCAAGCACAGCAAGGGTGTCATTGCGGTGAATTCGACCGTGGGCCTGCATGCCTTGCGCGCCAATTGCCCGGTGAAAGTGCTCGGCATGGCGATGTACGACATTGCGGGCCTCACGCACCAGGGTTCGCTGGAAACGTTCTGGACCAGGCCCGAGCGCGTCAATAAACCATTGCTCAACGACTTCGTGGCGGCGATTGCCGCCACCGTACAGATACATGGCTCGTTCTACAACCGTGCGGGCCGCGACGCAGCGTGCGTCGAAATCGTGCGCCGCGTGATGAACGACGAAGTCAACGGCCAGGGCGCCTTTGTCGATCCTCCACCGCGACTCGATCGCGCGCTGCGGTCGAACGTTCCGATCTTCGGTTCGTTGAAAGGCAGCGGCATTGAGCCGGCAGGTACACGCCCGGTCGCTAAGCCTCCCGAAACAGCCGCGCGACCCAGTGCCGCCAACGTGGCACCCGCGGCGTAGCACGCCATTCGACGAGTTCCTGCAGCGCACGCTCCGGCGTGGTGAAGCGTCTCGTCGTTCGGCTCACGTACGTGGGATACAGAATCAGCGCGGCGGCAACGAGCTCGTCGAGCGTCAGCATACGGTTGCGCCGCTGACGCACCGGTTCCGTCAATCCCGCATCGTGCGACACACCCCAGCCCGCATAGAACGGCTGCCCATAAGTCACCACCTTCACGCCGCGCAGCAGCGCCTCGAATCCGGCCAGCGACGTCAGCACATGGACTTCGTCCACGCTGCCGAGCAACTGGTGAAACGACACTGAGCCAATCGTCTCGTCGCACCACTGCGCCGCGTCGCTCTCGCCACGCCCGACCTTGCGCAGGCCGGCCATCACGTCCGGGTGCGGCTTGTACAGCAGATACGCATCGGGATTGGCAGCACGCACGGCCTGCAACAGATCCATATTGCCGCGAATCCCGGACGCACCGAAGCGAATCGACGCATCGGTCTCGACCTGTCCGGGCACAAGAATCACGCGCCTGCCCTCCGGACGAACCCAGTTCGCGTGTCCGGCGAGGTTGTATTTGGTAATGCCCGCGTCGCAAATGGCCTGGCGCAGACCCGCCGCGCGCTCGAGCAGTTCGGGCGTGAACGCGGTTTGCGCAAGCAGCGTTTCCAGCCGCGAAGGCCGCGTGGCGTCGTAATAGATACCGACGTCGTCCTGCACCCACGACAGCGGACGAGTCAGATCGGCCCCGAGACCGACGGAGCGCACGAAGCCGTCCTCGACGCGGATGACCTTTTGCGTTGTGGACAGCGCGGGCGCGAGCCGGTCGTCGAGCTTGCGCCCCCATGTGGCAACCGCGCGGTCGATCGCGCGCGGCACGCGCCACCGAAAACGAACGGCGCTGCCGCCGAAGAATTGACGCACGTAGTCCTTCTTCCAGCCGGAAAAGCCGAGCGCATCGATATCGACGGGAAATCGCTGTCGCATCCGCCGCTGCAACGCCAGCCATGCCAGCACGGTTTCGACCTCGCAGCGCTCGCCGGTTTCCGGATCGACGTAGCGGCAGTAATCGATCAGCGCCGCGTGAACCAGTTGTTCCAGCGTGGCCGCGCCACGTCGCGCGGGCGCCGGCAATGCGTCCCGCGTCAGTCCCCAGCCCGCATAGAACGGCATGCCGAAGACGCGCACCGGCACCCCCCACATCAGCGCCTCGAAGCCGAGTTGCGACGTGACGGTATACACCTCGTGCACCAGCGGCAGCAGGCTGGCCGGATGCACATTGTCGTCCAGCACCTGCACGCGCGGCATCGCCCGCACCGCATCGAGATCGAAGTGGCCGTGCTTGCGGCCGGACACGACGTCAGGATGGACCTTGAGCAGGATGGTGCGATCGGGATGCTCGTGCAGCGCGGCCGCGAGCATCCGGTGAAAACTGGCGGCATCGGCGAGACCGCAGGAGATCGATGCATCGCCGCGCGTCTGGTCCACGACCAATACGCATCCATCGGGCAATGCCCTGCCCAGGTCGCGACTATGGTTGTACTTGGACACGCGGCCGTCCCGCCACGCCGTGGCCAGTGCGCGGGCCCGTACGATCTGGTCGTCGCGCAGCGGCTGCGCGATCAGCGACTCGAGCCGCGACGGCTGACTCGCATCGAGATAAAGCCCGATATCGTCGAAAATGATCGCGAGCGGCGGATCGTCCTTGCCGAGTCCGACGGAGCGCAAAAAGCCGTCTTCGATGTGATAGACGGCGAGGCCGTGCTTCTGCGCATAGCGTTGAGCCGCCAGTGCGCTCGGGCGGCGCCCCCAGGCGAGCACGCCCGCGCCGGCCACCGGTTCGCCGACCGACCGGTAGTGCAACTGGAAATCGTCGAGCAACGCGGCGAGTGTCGGGATGCGGTTCACGCCCGGCGCCTGTGTATAGGCCGTCGGCAGCGAACCCGCCAATGCATCGGGCAGCGCCTGTCCGGCGACTTCGCCCCGGGCAACAGAAAAATCAGTCAAAGACACGAGCCTCGACAAATATGGCCGCAAGCGCCCGCACGATCCGGCAATTGCCGAAAGCGGTGGGTTTTGCCGCGAAGCCGGAATAATGGAATATCGGTGTGCTCATGTGGTTCTTCGTGTCGAGCGTGCAGTCGAGTATCGGTTCACGCAACCCGACGGCGGCGGCAGAGATGCTGCCCGTGGACGCAATTCACGCGATCGCTGCGCACTTCCTCACGCTGCTGACGCACTCGAATTGTACTTGTCCACTGTTCGCCGCTACCCGGCCGGCTCGTGGCCGGTATTTTAACGGGCCGGCCGCTCGAAGCTGCAGGAAATCCGATTTATTCGCTCGGGAGGCGCCTTTCCGCCGCTGGGCGGCCCTGGAGGCCCGCACGACACCCGCGTCGCGTCGCTTGCATAAACGCGGTCGGCTTTGGGATTTAAATCGTTACGAAGATGACCCCATATAAATTTGATGCCATCGGTAACGCACGCACAATCAAATGTCTTTAGAATCCTCGAATCACCGAAAAAACCAAAGTCGCCGCTCATGTCGAGACCGATTCTGCATAAGCTGCGACAACGCGCACCGACCAACCACACGTATTTAATATCCTGATGTTGCGCAGGCTCCTATACCGAAAATCGGCGCACGGCCCGTCTCACCTCCGTCACAACACGGCGGTGCAGCGCTGGCTGGTTTTGCATCAAGGCGAAAATCCGTCCACGGATTATTACGTGCTCCCGCGCCTGCGTGAGCTCGGGCTGCCCGTCGTCTACAAGAACCTGGACAGCGCATTTCCGGAGCCCGGCGACCTCGCGCCGGGAACGGCGGTCATCATCATCCGCTACCTGAATGCGCGATGGGCGCGGGCGCTGCGCATCCATCGCGTGCAACTGGCCCGCATCGTCTATTTCATGGACGACGACTTGCTGCATCCGCGGTCATGGAACGGGTTGCCGCGGCCGTACGTGAAAAAACTCCGCAAATACTGCCACGCGCATACTGACGACATCCGCGACCTTGCGACGGAATACTGGTTTTCCACGCAGGCGCTTCGCGATCGCTATCCGGATCGCGCAGCAACACTCGTGACGCCGCGCGCGCTGCCCGAAGATGCGCGCACGCAGCGGGTGCGCAGCGCATCGGCGGAATCGCCGATCCTCGTGTTCTATCACGGTAGCGCCGCCCACGAAGCCGAGATCTCGTGGCTGCAGCCGATCATGGCGCAAGTGCTCGCGCGCTGTTCGAACATCCATTTCGAGCTGATCGGCTCGCATGCGGTGAACGTGCTCTATCGCGGCCTGCCGCGCACCCGAGTCGTGCATCCGATGGACTGGGTCAACTACCGCGGCCATTGCCGTCTGCTCGACGGTCATATCGGCCTCGCCCCGCTGCTGCCGTCGGCATTCAACGCTGCCCGCGCACACGTAAAGGCCTACGACATCGCCCGCTGCCGGGCGGTGGGGCTGTATGCCGCTACCGGCCCGTATCACGAGGTGATTCGGCACGACGAGAACGGCCTGCTGCTCGACAACGATCCGCAAAGCTGGGTGGAAGCGTTATGCGCGCTGGCCAGCGATCCGGCCCGGCTCCATGCGCTGCGCGTAGCCGCACAGGCACTGCTGCAGCGGCCTGTCGGTCAGGCGGTGCCGATCGAACTTACCCGCACCGCGCCTGCGCAAATCACGCTTACTCGTAACCCAGCCGACTCAGGAACCAGCCGGACACGGCCGGATGTATTCCTGCCAGCAGGAAACATCCCAGATTCAGCGGGAATGGGAAGCTGATTCGCGCGCGATTGGCGCGCAGGCCGAGACGTATCACGCGTGCCGCCTTCGGCGCTCTCCACAGGAAAGGCTTCGGCCCGGGCATGTCGAAGCACATCTGCGATTCGACGTAACCGGGCATCACGACGTTGACCTTCACGCCCTCTGCCGCCAGCCCGTCACGCATCGCCTCCCCGTAAGCCTTCACCGCGGCCTTGCTCGCACTGTAGCTCGGCGTCTCGGGCAAGCCCCGCCATGCGGCAAGGGAACTGATCAACGCAATCTGCCCGCCGCGGCGCGCGCGCATCGCGGGCATTGCCGCATGAGCGGTGGCCATGCTGGCCTTCACGTTCACGTCCAGCAGACGGTGCATGTCTTCCCAGTCTTCGCCTTGATGTGCAGGGCCGGTATTGATGTTGACGCCGGCATTGGCAATCACGAGATCGGGCGCTTCGGCCGCGCTCATTTCGCTGATCCAGCTTCGCAGCCTGTCGTGGTCGCGAACATCGAATACCGCCGTGACGACGCGCGCACCGAGCGCGGTACACGCGTCGCTAACCTGCTGCAGCAGCGTGGTGTTGCGACCGTGCAAAATGAGTACGGCCGAGCCGGCTCGCGCATATTCCTGCGCCAGTGCTGAACCGATGCCGCCCGTTGCACCCGTAATCAGCACGCAGCGCGGAACCCCTTTTTTTTGTGTAGGCATGGTCGAGAAATATGGCTTTGGAAAGTGATATTTTCGGCAGCATTATCTGACATGCTTCACAAAAAACGCGCACGATTCATAGAATATTTTCCCCAAACAGCCGGCGCGGCAATCCGCTGGCTCCGGCAAGCCCGCGCGTCGGCATAAACGCCGGGAGACGTCTGCAATTCCCGCCACGCCGCTCGTGGTTTAACACTCTTTCATCCTCGGTCGTCTTCTCTTCGGTTATAACCCTTCGTCGCAAAGCCGCCTGCCGGCCCCTTTCCATTTATGGAGCCCCCATGCTGAACCTAGAATCCGCCCAGCAATTCCTGATGACCCGCGGCCTCGACTTCGGCCTCAACCTCCTCGCCGCGATCGTCCTGTGGTTCATCGGCCGCTGGGCGATCCGCATCGGCACCCGCCTGCTCGGCAAGGTCGTGCGCCGCAGCGGCAAGGTCGACCCGACGCTCACCGACTACCTGACTTCGGTCGTCAGCGTGCTGCTGACGATCCTGCTGATCCTCGCGATCCTGCAGGTCTTCGGCGTGCAGACCACGTCGTTCGCCGCGCTGCTCGCCGGCCTCGGCCTCGCGATCGGCACCGCCTGGGGCGGCCTGCTCGCGCACTTCGCCGCCGGCGTGTTCATGCAGGTGCTGCGTCCGTTCAAGATCGGCGACGTCATCAGCGCGGGCGGCGTCACGGGCACGGTGAAGGAACTCGGCCTGTTCGGCACGACGATCATCACCGCCGACAACATCGTGACGATCGTCGGCAACAACAAGATCTTCTCGGACAACATCGCGAACTACAGCGCGACGCCGCATCGCCGCGTCGACCTGACCGCGAAGATCGCGAACAGCGTCGACGCAGTCGATGCGATCAACCGCCTGAAGACGCAGATCCAGTTGATCCCGAACGTGATGAAAGTGCCGGCACCGGACGTCGGCGTGCTGCAGTTCACGCCGGAAGGCCCGCTGCTGTTCGTGCGCCCGTCGACGCAGCCGGAGAACTACTGGCAGGTGTACTGCGATACCAACCGCGTGATCCTCGAAACGTTCCGCGACGCGCAATACCCGACGCCCGAAACGCCGATCTCGCATCGCACTACCTGAACCGCACGGACGAAAAAAAAGCGTGGCAGTTCACAACCGCCACGCTTTTTTATTGCAAGAAAGGAAAACGCGCCGGCTCAGCGACCGCCTGTCTTCTGCGTGCTGTCCGAGTGCCGCCCGCGCACCAGCTTCCACAGCGCGCCGAGCACAACCGGCACGATCGCCGCGCCGATCCCCGCCAGCACGATCACGTTCAGGTACTGGCGGATGAACGGAATATTGCCGAAGAAGTAACCGAGCAGCACCAGCAGCAGCACCCAGACCAGCGCGCCGATCACGTTGAACAGCTGGAAGCGCGCGAAGCTCATCGACGACGCGCCGGCAACGAACGGCGCGAACGTACGCACGACCGGGATGAAGCGCGCGAGCACGATCGTCTTGCCGCCGTGCTTGTCGTAGAACGAGTGAGTCTTCTGCAGCGCCGCGCGATCGAGGAAGCGCTCGAGCACCGGGATATGAGTATTGAACACCTTCGGCCCGATCCAGCGGCCGATCAGGTAGTTCACGGTGTTGCCGGTAATCGCCGCGACGAGCAGCAGCATGATGAGCGCGCCGACGTTCATGTCGCCCGTCGCCGCGAACGCGCCGCCGATGAACAGCAGCGAATCGCCCGGCAGGAACGGCAATACGACGAGCCCCGTCTCGCAGAACACGATCAGGAACAACACCAGGTACACCCATGCGCCGTACTGCCGGATGAAGTCGCCGAGGAACGCGTCGATATGCAGGACCAGGTTGACGAAATGAAGCAGCGTATCCAAATGCGATTCCTCGAAGGCGAAAGGGCCGGAACGGCCGGAAAAAGCGGAAGTGCCCGCCGGACAAGGCGGCGCGCGCAACTGAGCCCCATGATACCGAAACTACCTTAAGGCTCCGTGAAAAAACGTAACCGTTCGCGGCCCCGGCACGCCCTCGCGGCCTCGCTATAATTCGGCCATGTCCGAAATCACCGAAACGGCCGCGGGCGCCGCGCCCGCCCCCGCTCCGCGCCCGCTGCGCGCGATCCAGCCCCTGCCCGACCAGCTGATCAGCCAGATCGCTGCCGGCGAGGTCGTCGAACGCCCGGCGTCGGTCGTCAAGGAGCTGCTCGAGAACGCGATGGACGCGGGTGCGATGACGCTGCGCATCGTGCTCGAGGAAGGCGGCGTCAAGCGCATCTCGATCACCGACGACGGCTGCGGGATTCCGCCCGCCGAGCTGCCGCTCGCGCTGATGCGCCACGCGACGAGCAAGATCCGCTCGCTCGAGGAGCTCGAGGCCGTCGCAACGCTGGGTTTTCGCGGCGAAGCGCTCGCGTCGATCGCGTCGGTCGCCGAGATGTCGATCACGAGCCGCACGGCCGAACTCGCGCATGCGACGAAAATCGACGCGACCACGGGTGCGCTGTCGCCGGCCGCCGGCGCGGTCGGTACGACGATCGAAGTGCGCGAGCTGTACTTCAACACGCCCGCGCGCCGCAAATTCCTGAAAAGCGAGCAGACCGAGTTCGGCCACTGCCTCGAAATGATCCGCCGCGCGGCGCTCGCGCGGCCGGACGTCGCGATCTCGGTGCTGCACAACGGCAAGGCCGTCGAGCACTGGAACGCGACCGAACCCGCGCAGCGCGTCGCGAAGATCCTCGGCGACGGCTTCGCGACCGCGCACCTGCCACTCGACGAACAGGCCGGGCCGCTCGCCGTCTACGGCTGCGCGGGCCTGCCGACCGCGAGCCGCGGCCGCGCCGACCAGCAATACTTCTTCGTCAACGGCCGCTTCGTGCGCGACAAGCTGCTCACGCACGCGGTGCGCGCCGCTTACGAGGACGTGCTCCACGGCGATCGCTACCCGTCGTACGTGCTGTTCCTCGACCTGCCGCCCGAAGCGGTCGACGTGAACGTGCACCCGTCGAAGATCGAAGTGCGGTTCCGCGATTCGCGCTCGATCCACCAGTACGTCTTCCATGCGGTGCAGCGCGCACTCGCCCGTCATGCGGGCGCGTCGCCGGAAACCACCGCGGGCGGCCATGCCGCGCAACTCTCACCCGCGTCGAGCGGCCCCGCGTCGTTCCTGAATACCCCGCTCGGCCAGGGCACAGCCACCGGCACGGGCGGCAGCGGCTTCTCGCCCGCCTCGCCGTCGTCTTCGTCGTCTTCGCCGGCGGGCAACACGTGGATGCGCCAGGCGCGCATGACGCAGGGCACGCTGCCGGTCGCGCAACCGCTCGCACTCTACGACGCGCTGTTCGGCCGCAAGGACACGGGCGCGGGCACACCGGGCGGCACGACGATCGTCGCGCGCGATTCGGCGGATGCAGCCGACGCACCGGTCGCGCCGCTGCCGGGTTTCGTCGCGTCGCCGCTCGCTGCCAGCGCGCACGACGAGCAGCCGCTCGGCTTCGCGCTCGGCCAGATCCACGGGATCTACGTGCTCGCGCAGAACGCGCACGGCCTCGTGATCGTCGACATGCACGCGGCGCACGAACGGATCCTGTACGAACAGTTCAAGAACGCGCTGGCCGACCGCACGGTCGCCGTGCAGTCGCTGCTGCTGCCGGTATCGATGACGGCGACGCCGGTCGAGATCGGCACGGTCGAGGAAGAACGCGACACGCTCGAATCGCTCGGCTTCGACCTCGCGGTGCTGTCGCCGACGACGCTCGCGATCCGCGCGGTGCCCGCGCTGCTGAAGGACGCGGACCTGCAGTCGCTCGCGCGCGCCGTGCTCGCCGACCTGCACGCGTTCGGCGGCTCGCGCGTGCTCACCGAGCGCCAGCACGAGCTGCTCGGCACGCTCGCGTGCCACCACGCGGTGCGCGCGAACCGGCGTCTGACGCTCGACGAGATGAATGCGCTGCTGCGCCAGATGGAAGCAACCGAGCGCGCGGATCAATGCAATCACGGCCGGCCGACGTGGTATCAGCTCACGCTGAACGATCTCGACCGCCTCTTCATGCGCGGGCAATGAGCGATTCACCGCAGTCCCGTCCGACGACGATCGCCTGCCTGCTCGGCCCCACCGCATCGGGCAAGACAGCCGCCGCGCTGGCGCTCGCCGCGCGCCGCCCGATCGAGATCGTCAGCGTCGATTCGGCGCTCGTCTACCGCGACATGGATATCGGCACCGCGAAACCGACGCGTGACGAGCGCGCGAGCGTGCCGCACCATCTGATCGACATCATCGACCCGGCCGATGCATATTCGGCGGCCGAATTCCGCGCGGACGCGCTGCGCCTGATCGGCGAGATCGCCGCGCGCGGCCGCACGCCGTTGCTCGCGGGCGGCACGATGCTGTACTACAAGGCGCTGACGCAAGGCCTCAACGACCTGCCGACCGCCGATCCGGCCGTGCGCGCGGCGCTCGACGCCGACGCCGAGCGCGACGGCTGGCCCGCCCTGCATGCGCGGCTCGCGCAGGTCGATCCCGCGACGGCCGCGCGGCTCGCGCCGAACGATTCGCAGCGGATCCAGCGCGCGCTCGAAGTGTTCATGCTGAGCGGTCAGCCGATGTCGGTGCTGCTCGCCGCGCCGCGGCGCGCGGACGACGAGGCCGCCGCGTACCACTTCGTGCCGGTCGCGCTCGAACCGTCGGACCGCGCGGTGCTGCACGCGCGCATCGCGCAACGCTTCGACGCGATGCTCGACGCGGGCTTCATCGACGAGGTCGAACGTCTGCGCCGCCGCGAGGATCTGCATCTCGGCCTGCCGTCGATGCGTTGCGTCGGCTACCGGCAGGCATGGGAATTCCTCGACGGCGACACCGACTACCGGACCATGCGCGACAAGGGCATCTTCGCGACGCGCCAGCTGTGCAAACGGCAGATCACGTGGCTGCGCGCGATGCCCGAGCGGATCGTCGTCGACTGCGTCGCGCCGGATGCGACGGCGCAGGCACTCGACACGCTCGAACGCGTGCTGGACGAGCGCCTGCCGGCCTGATTCGCCGCTCGCGGCCCAGCCGCGTGCACGGCGGCCAGCCGCCCGGAGGCACTCACGCCGCCTCGCTCAGTGCGCGAGCGTCACGAGATTGGCGTCGCGCGTGAGCTGCCAGCGGCCGTCCAGCTTGCGGAAGATCGTCAACGTATGGCCGGAGCGGCGCACGGTATCGCCACCGGGCGGCGTCACGTCGATCTCGAGGAAATTGCGCAGGTACGCCCAGTCGCCCATCACGCGCAGCTCGTCGATCCGGTAACGGCCGTCGATTTTCGGCCCGTTGCCGGCCGCCGCATGCGCGTCGCGCGACACGGCCGCGAACGCCGCCTTGTCGAACGGCGGCTTGCCGGCCACCATGAAAATCGCGTCGTCGGCGATCAGGTCGAGCACGGTCGCCAGATCGCCGCGCCGGCTCGACACGAACCAGGTTTCCACCAGATCGCGAATCGCGCGTTCGTCTTCGGTCATCGTCGCTCCTCCTTGGGCGGTGCGCTACCACGCCAGGCCGCACCCAGAAAAAAAGCCGCCCGGATCGACTCCGGGCGGCTTTCCTTGCTGCATCCTGCTTGCGGTGCGTCAGACCACGACCGTCTGCGCCTCGCCTTCGCGGCTCGCACGCACGGTGCCGATCTTCCACACCTGTTCGCCGGCGGCCGTCAGGTCGGCGATCGCCGCGTCGGCGTCCGCCGCCGACACGATCACGGCCATCCCGATCCCGCAGTTGAACACGCGATGCATTTCCGCATCGGCGACGCCGCCGTGCTCCTGCAGCCACTTGAACAGCGGCGGCAGCGGCCATGCGTTCTGGTCGAGCTCGGCCGTGAGGCCTTCGCGCAGCACGCGCGGAATGTTCTCGACGAGGCCGCCGCCGGTAATGTGGGCCATGCCCTTCACCGACAGCTTCTGCATCAGTGCGAGCAGCGGCTTCACGTAGATGCGCGTGGGCGCCATCAGCGTGTCGGCCAGCGAGCGGCCGTGGAAGTCGGCCGACAGGTCGGGATTCGCGCGCTCGATGATCTTGCGCACGAGCGAGAAGCCGTTCGAGTGGATGCCGCTCGACGCGAGACCGAGCACCACGTCGCCTTCGGCGATCGTGCTGCCGTCGATGATCTTGCTCTTCTCGACCGCACCGACCGCGAAACCGGCCAGATCGTATTCGCCGTCCGGGTACATGCCCGGCATTTCGGCCGTTTCACCGCCGATCAGCGCGCAGCCCGACAACTCGCAGCCATGCGCGATGCCCTTGACGACCGTGGCGGCCGTGTCGACGTCGAGCTTGCCGCACGCGAAGTAATCGAGGAAGAACAGCGGCTCGGCACCCTGCACGAGGATGTCGTTCACGCTCATCGCGACCAGATCCTGGCCGACGGTGTCGTGTTTGTTCAGATGAAAGGCCAGCTTGAGCTTGGTGCCCACGCCGTCGGTGCCCGACACGAGCACGGGCTCCTTGTACTTCTTCGGCACTTCGAACAGCGCGCCGAACCCGCCGATGCCGCCGAGCACGCCGTCGCGCAGGGTTTTCTTCGCAAAAGGCTTGATCTTGTCGATGAGCGCGTCGCCCGCGTCGATGTCGACGCCTGCGTCGCGGTAGGACAGACCCTGAGCGTCGGGAGCGGATTTCGGAGGATTCATGGGGGAATGCGAGAAGGTCGGTAAAATGCGATTTTACCCGAAGCCGGCCCGTTGGCCGGAATTCCCAGCACCGAATCGTCAGGGATTGCATCTTGGTCGACACGTCCCCGTTTTCTTCGCTACGCGAGCCGCGCCGAAACCCGCGCGCCGCCGTGCGTGCGGCCGCGTGTGCAGGCACCGGAGCAGCCCCTCGCGCGTGCCCGCCGTACGGCGCGCGTTTCATCAACCGACCCGCATTGTGACTGTTGTGTCCCGTCAACTGACGCTCGATCTCGGCACGCCGCCGCCGGCCACGTTCGACAACTTCATCATGAATGAGGAGAACGACGAGCTCATCTCGCGGCTCCAGAAGCTCGACCTCGCGCTCGCGGCGGGGCCCGTGCCCGACCGGTCGTTCTACATCTGGGGCGAGCCCGGCTGCGGCCGCACCCACCTGCTGCAGGCGCTCGTGAGCGACGCGTCGTACGGCTACGCGCGCTATCTCACGCCGCAGAGCCCGCTCGGCGCGTTCACGTTCGACCCGCGCATCGGCATCTACGCGATCGACGACTGCGACCGGATGAGCGATACGCAGCAGGTCGCGCTGTTCAACCTGTTCAACGAGGTCCGCGCGCACCCGTCGAGCGCGTTCGTCGCGGCGGGCCCCGCGGCACCGCTCGCGCTCGACGTGCGCGAGGATCTGCGCACGCGCCTCGGCTGGGGGCTCGTGTTCCACCTGTCGCCGCCGTCCGACGCCGGCAAGATCGCCGTGCTGAAACTGGCCGCGAAGGAGCGCGGGATCGCACTCACCGACGATATCGCCGCTTACCTGCTGACCCATTTCCGCCGCGACATGCCGAGCCTGATGGCGCTGCTCGACGCGCTCGACCGCTTCTCGCTCGAGCAGAAACGCGCCGTCACGCTGCCGCTGCTGCGCCGGATGCTGGCACGCCCCGGCGACGACATCGCACCACCGGGCACAGGCCCGAACCGCTTCGAGTAAAATGCCCTCCCATGACTAATCTGGCACTCTTTGACCTCGATCACACGCTGATCCCGACCGATAGCGACCACGAATGGGGTCGCTTCATGGTGAAACTCGGCATCGTCGACGCGGAAAGCTTCTCGCGTCAGAACGACCAGTTCTTCGCCGACTACAAGGCCGGCAAGCTCGACATCCATGCGTACCTGTGCGCGATGCTCACGCCGCTCGCGAAGTACTCGCGCGCGCAGCTCGCGCAATGGCACGAGCAGTACATGCATGAAGTGATCCGCCCCGCGATGACGCCCGCCGCGCTCGAACTCGTGCGCAAGCACCTCGATGCCGGCGACCTGTGCTGCGTCGTGACCGCCACCAACGAATTCATCACGCGTCCGATCGCGACCGCGTTCGGCGTCGACACGCTGATCGCGTGCGAGGTCGAAACGACCGACGGGCATCCCGACTCGCCGTACACGGGCCGGCCGACCGGCACGCCGAGCTATCGCGAAGGCAAGATCGTGCGCACCGAAGCGTGGCTCGCGTCGCTCGGCAAGCACTGGGACGACTTCGAACACAGCTACTTCTACAGCGACTCGCACAACGACATCCCGTTGCTCGAGAAAGTCACCGACCCGATCGCGACCAACCCCGACGACACGCTGCGCGCGCATGCAAGCGACCGCGGCTGGCGCATCCTCGATCTCTTCTGAACGTCGTGATCAAAAAATTCATTCGCAAGCTGCTCGGCCAGGACGGCGCCGAACAAACGACGCCCGCCGCCGACACGGCCCCCGCTCCGCGCGCCGCGAAGGGTAGCCGCAGCAGCGGCGCCGCCAGGAAATCGCGCAGCAATCACGAACCGACCGTCGTGCCGGCCAGCGTGCACCGGATCGATCCGGCACTGATCTCGAAGAACGCGGTACGCGTGACCGACACGCTGCAGCAAGCGGGCTTTCGCGCGTTCATCGTCGGCGGCGCCGTGCGCGACCTGCTGCTCGGCATCGCGCCGAAGGACTTCGACGTCGCGACCGATGCGACGCCGACCGAGGTTCAGCGCCTGTTCCGCCGCGCGCGCCTGATCGGCCGCCGCTTCCAGATCGTCCACGTGCAGTTCGGCCAGGAACTGATCGAGGTGTCGACGTTCCGCGCACTGGTCGACGCGCCGCCCGAAGCGGCCGCCGCCGAGCCGCCGAAGCGCCTGAAGCGCGACGAACTCGACCGCCGCACGCACGCGGTGGACGCCAGCGGCCGCGTGCTGCGCGACAACGTCTGGGGCGAACAGCACGAAGACGCCGCGCGCCGCGACTTCACGATCAATGCGATGTACTACGACCCGTCGACGCAGACGGTGCTCGACTACCACGACGGGATGGCCGACATGCGCGCCCGTCTGCTGCGGATGATCGGCGACCCGGCCACGCGCTTCCGCGAGGATCCGGTGCGGATGCTGCGCGTCGTGCGCTTCGCGGCCAAGCTCGGCTTCGAGATCGAGCCGCACACGCGCGAGCCGATCAACGCGCTCGCCGACCTGATCAACAACGTGCCGGCCGCGCGCCTGTTCGACGAAATGCTGAAGCTGCTGCTGTCGGGTCACGCACTCGCGTGCCTGAAGCAGTTGCGCAAGGAAGGCCTGCACCACGGGCTGCTGCCGCTGCTCGACGTCGTGCTGGAACAGCCGCAGGGCGAGAAGTTCATCACGCTCGCGCTGAACAACACCGACGCGCGCGTGCGCGCCGGCAAGCCGGTATCGCCGGGCTTCCTGTTCGCGACGCTGCTGTGGCACGACATGCGCCAGCGCTTCGAGCAATACACGGCCGAAGGCGAATTCCCGGTGCCGGCGCTCCATCGCGCGATGGACGACGTGCTCGACATGCAGACCGAGAAGCTCGCGATCCACAAGCGCTACTCGGCCGACATGCGCGAGATCTGGGGCTTGCAGCTGCGCCTCGAAAAACGCTCGGGCCGCAGCGCGATGCGGCTGCTGGAACACCAAAGGTTTAGAGCGGGGTATGATTTCCTCCTGTTACGCTGCGAATCCGGCGAGCTCGATGCGGAAGTCGGACAGTGGTGGACGGATTTCATCGAAGGCGACGCGGCCGCCCGTGAGACACTCCTCACGCAGGGCGGCTCGAAGGAAAAATCGCCCCGCAAGCGGCGCCGCCGCGGCGGTGCGCGAAACCGCAAGCCGGACGAAGGCGCAGCCGAGCAGGCGCCGGACACCGCAGACGGTTCCGACGACTGACGCGCTCGCCGGCGAACGACGTAGGAAGTGATGCCATGACGGTTGCATATATCGGACTGGGGGCGAATCTCGGCGATGCGCGCCAGACCCTGAAGGACGCGGTGGTGTGCCTTGCGCAGCAGCGCACCATCTCGATCCTCGGCAAGTCGAGCCTGTATCGCACGGCGCCCTTCGAAGCCGGCGGCGACGATTACTACAACTGCGTCGTCAAGCTCGACACGACGCTGTCGGCCCGCGAGCTGCTCGCGCTCTGCCAGAAGATCGAACATCACTTCGGGCGCGAGCGCCCGTATCGCAACGCGCCACGCACGCTCGACCTCGACATCCTGCTGTTCGGCACCGATTCGATCGACGAACCCGACCTGATCGTCCCGCATCCGCGCCTCACCGACCGCGCATTCGCGCTCGTGCCGCTCGTCGAAATCGACCCGGCGCTCGACATCCCCGCGCGCGGCCGCGCCGATGCGTTCCTCGCCGCCGTCGCCGATCAGCGCGTCGAGAAGGTGCAGACCTGCCAATGCCTGATGCAGAAGGCCCTTGCCGCCGGCGCAGATGCCGACAAGAACCGCTGCCGATGAACACTACTCCGCTGACCGTCACCGCCCCCGACCTGCGCGCCCCGCATCGCTATCTCGTGATCGAAGGCCCGATTGGCGTCGGCAAGACGACGCTCGCGCGCCTGCTCGGCGAGCGCTGGTCGATGCAGACGCTGCTCGAACGCCCGCAGGACAACCCGTTCCTCGAGCGCTTCTATCGCGACACCGCGCGCTACGCACTGCCCGCGCAGCTGTCGTTCGCGCTGCAGCGCGCGCAGCAGGCACGCGAACTGATCGGCGCGCTCGAAACGGGCCGCCCGGTCATCGCCGATTTCATGCCGCAGAAGAACGACATCTTCGCGCGGCTGAACCTGCCGGAAGACGAATGGCAGCTGTACCGGTCGGTCGCCACGCACGTCGACGTGCCGCAGGCCCCCGCGCCCGATCTCGTCGTCTACCTGCAGGCGAGCCCCGAGGTGCTGTTCTCGCGCATCCAGAAGCGCGGGCTGCCGATGGAGCTGCAGATCAGCGACGCGTATCTGCGCTCGCTCGTCGACGCCTACAACGAATTTTTCTATCACTACGACCGCACGCCGGTACTGACGGTCGCAGCCGAACACCTGAACCCGCTGGATTCCCCCGAAGACCTCGCGCTGCTGATCGAGCGCATCGAGACGATGCGCGGCCGCAAGGAATTCTTCGTCAAGGGCGAGACGACGCGCTGACGCGTCCTCGCCCGTCGTTTTCATCATCGAACCGGATTACCCATGACCTATCTCCAGGACTCGAGCCGGCCTGCCGTCACGGTGCCCAAGCTGCAGGCAATGCGCGACGCCGGCGAGAAGATCGCGATGCTCACCTGCTACGACGCGAGCTTCTCGTCGCTGCTCGATCGCTCGGGCGTCGACGTATTGCTGATCGGCGACTCGCTCGGCAATGTGCTGCAGGGTCACACGACTACGCTGCCCGTGTCGCTCGACGACATCGCGTACCACACCGCGTGCGTCGCGCGTGTGCAGCCGCGCGCACTAATCATGGCCGACCTGCCGTTCGGCACGTACGGCACACCGGCCGAGGCATTCGCGAGCGCCGTCAAGCTGATGCGCGCCGGTGCGCAGATGATCAAGCTCGAAGGCGGCGAATGGCTCGCCGAAACGATCCGCTTCCTCGTCGAACGCGCGGTGCCCGTGTGCGCGCACGTGGGCCTCACGCCGCAGTCGGTGCACGCTTTTGGCGGCTTCAAGGTACAGGGCAAGACCGAGGCCGGCGCCGCGCAGCTGCTGCGTGACGCGCGCGCGGTCGAGGAAGCCGGCGCGCAGGTCGTCCTGCTCGAGGCCGTGCCGACCCTCATCGGTTCCGAGGTCACGCACATGCTGCGCGTGCCGACGATCGGCATCGGTGCGGGCGCCGACTGCTCGGGCCAGGTGCTGGTGCTGCACGACATGCTCGGCATCTTCCCCGGCAAGCGTCCGCGCTTCGTGAAGGACTTCATGCAGGGCCAGCCGAACATCCAGGCAGCCGTCGAAGCCTATGTGCGCGCGGTGAAGGACGGTTCGTTCCCGGCTGCGGAACACTCGTTCTGACACGCGGCCGGCGGCTCGCTCGCCGGCGCTCCCCGATACAAGAAAAGCGCGGCGCCCTTCCGGGGCGCCGCGCTTTTTTGTCGGGATGCCGTGTTGCCGACGGCGGCCGGCACCGGTGCTTCGTGCTCGCGGCCCGAACCCTCATTGCGTCATTTCAATACCGCGTCGAGCGCGCCGCGCAATGCATTGGTCAGCAGCAGCGCTTGCGCGCGCGCAAGATCGTCGCGCGTGACGACACGCTCCACCGCGCCGAACGCGCGGTCGTCGAGCAGCACGCCGCGCATCACACCCGGCAGCACGCCGCACGACAACGGCGGCGTCACCCACACCCCATCAAGCTTCACGAACACATTCGAGCGCCCACCTTCGGTCAACTCGCCGCGCTCGTTAAAGAACAGCATGTCGAAGCCGCCGAGCGCTTCCGCCGCCTGCCATGCACGGTCGAATTCGGCGCGGCGCGTCGTCTTGTGCAGCAGCAATGCATCGTCCGTGCGGGTCGGCGCGAAGCCGTGCCCGGACGCGAGCATCACGCCAACCGGCCCCGCGGGCAGCGGCTTCAGTACGGCGGCCGTGATGTCGACCGTGCCGTCCTTCGCGAGCGCGAGCTTCATCCGGTACGGACCGTCGCCGTCGAGCGCCGCACAGCGCGCGTCGATCTCGCGGCGCAACGCATCGGCGTCGAGGCGGAAGCCGAATGCATCGGCACTGCGCTGCAGCCGCGCGAGATGGCGCTCGAGATGCCGGATGCCGTCCGCGCGCGTCGCGGCGGTCGTCTCGAACAACTGGAAGCCGGGATCGGCGTCGGTCAGGAATCGTGCTTTCAATTCGCACTCCGCATATTCGTCGGCGGCGACGCTGTCGAGCACGATGCCCGCGCCAACGCCCATCGTGCCGCGCCGCCGGCCGGCAGCAGTCATTGCCGCGTCGCGCGGGTTGATCGTTGCCCCGGCATCGACATCGGCCGCTTCGAGCGTCAGCGTCCGGATCGCGACCGACAGGCAGAAATCGCCGCAGCCGGCCGCACCGTCAGGCGATGCATCGCCTGTCGAGCGGCTTTCCTTCGGCGCATCGAGCCAGCCGATCGCGCCCGTATAGAGCCCGCGCGGCGTCGACTCGATCGCATCGATCAATTCCATCGTCTTGTGCTTCGGCGCACCGGTGATCGATCCGCACGGAAACAGCGCGCGCAGCATCTGCGCGAACGTCGTTCCATCGCGCCAGCCGGCCTCGACCGTCGACGTCATCTGCCACACCGACGCATACGGCTCGACCGAGAACAGCGCCGGCACCTTGACGGTGCCCGTGCGCGCGATCCGCGACACGTCGTTGCGCAGCAGATCGACGATCATCACGTTTTCCGCGCGGTTCTTCGGATCGTTCGCGAGGAACGCGGCCGCGGCCGCATCTTCGCGCGGATCGGCCGAGCGCGGCGCGGTGCCCTTCATCGGTCGCGCGCGCAGCACGTCGCCGCGCTTCTCGACGAACAGTTCCGGCGAGCACGACACGACCCACGCGCCGTCGGGCAGCGCGATCAGCGCGCCGTAACGCACCGGCTGACGCGCGCGCAGCCGCCGGTACAGCGCGAGCGGCGTGCCGAACATGTCGAAATTCAGCCGGTACGTGTAGTTGATCTGATACGAATCGCCTGCGCGCAGCGCGTCGTGCACCGCGGCGATTGCCGCGTCGAACGCGTCGCGCGACACGCTCTTCGCGACGTGCGCGACGCCCGCGATCGACGGCGGGCCGCCGCCATCCTGCTGCGCGAGCCATGCGTCGACTTCGTCACGCGACAGCCGCTCGCAGCGCGCATACAGCAAAAAGCGCAGCGGGGCATGGCCCGGCTGCGCTCTTTCCAGATTGCGTCCGAATTCGTAATCGCCGACGACGACCGCATGCAGCCCGTCGCGCAGGTCCTGCGCCACCGCCGCATCGACTTCGTCGAGCCGTGCCGGATCCGTGCATACGCGTTCGCGTACGAAACCGGAATACAAACGACTCGACCGCGCGGACGCGGTCGAGTCGCAATCATCCAAGAGCGCGAATGACGCGCCCTCGTTGCCTTCAGTCATGCCGTTACTCGAAGAAGCTCTTCACTCGGTCGAACCAGCTCTTGCTCTGCGGGCTGTGACGCGCACCGCCCTCGGCCAGCGACTTCTCGAACTGCTTGAGCAGGTCGCGCTGCTGGTCGGTCAGCTTCACGGGCGTCTCGACCTGCACGTGTACGTACAGATCACCCGCGATGCTCGAACGCAGACCCTTGATCCCCTTGCCGCGCAGACGGAACGTCTTGCCCGACTGCGTGCCTTCCGGCACCGGGAACGACGCACGGCCGGCCAGCGTCGGCACCTCGATCTCGCCGCCGAGTGCGGCGGTCGTGAACGGGATCGGCATCTGGCAGTGGAGATCGTCGCCGTCGCGCTCGAACACCGAGTGCGGCTTGATGTGGATCTCGACGTACAGGTCGCCCGGCGGCCCGCCGTTGATGCCCGGCTCGCCGTTGCCGGCCGAGCGGATCCGCATCCCGTCGTCGATACCGGCCGGGATCTTCACTTCGAGCGTCTTGGTTTCCTTCACCTTGCCCGACCCGTGGCAATGCGCGCACGGTTCGGGGATGTAGGTACCGGTGCCGTGACACTTCGGGCAGGTCTGCTGGATGCTGAAGAAGCCCTGCGACATGCGCACCGTGCCCTGGCCATGACAGGTCGGGCAGGTTTCGGGCTTCGTGCCGGGCTTCGCGCCCGACCCGTGACAGACTTCGCACGATACCCAGCTCGGCACGCGGATCTGCGTGTCGTAGCCGTGCGCGGCCTGTTCCAGCGTGATTTCCATGCTGTAGCGCAGGTCGGCACCGCGATACACCTGCGGGCCGCCGCGGCCGCCGCGCGCGGCACCGCCCGCGGCCTGACCGAAGATGTCGCCGAAGATGTCGCCGAACGCATCCGCGAAACCGCCGAAACCCTGGCCACCCGCACCACCCATGTTCGGATCGACGCCCGCGTGACCGTACTGGTCGTACGCCGCGCGCTTCTGGTCGTCCGACAGCATTTCATAGGCTTCCTTCACCTCCTTGAAATGCTCTTCCGCATCCTTGTTGTCCGGATTGCGGTCAGGATGATACTTCATCGCAAGCTTGCGATATGCCTTCTTGATTTCGTCGTCGCTCGCATTCTTTGCGACGCCCAGAACCTCGTAGTAATCCCGTTTCGCCATATCGATTCACTGTGCCGTCGCGCGTCACGCACGCGGCGGCTCCTTTCGCCCGCAGTAAAGTCTCTCGACTCGTCTGGCGCTGCGCCGTCCGCGGACGGCTCGCGCAGCACCCGCCAAAAAACAAATGTGCCCGGAGGGCCGCGAAGCCCGCCAGGCGTGGAGTCGATCCGGCCATCCGGAAGGAAAGACAGACCGCTGTTCAGCCGCGCCGCGCGCGTCTCGCGCGCGGCGTGCGGTGCCATGGCAACCCGGCTTAGTCCTTCTTCACTTCCTTGAACTCGGCGTCGACGACGTCGTCGGCAGCCTGCTGCGCACCGCCCGCGTGGGCCGCGCCTTCCGCTGCACCCGCCGCACCGGCCGCACCGGCCTGCTGCGCCTGCATGTCGGCGTACATCTTTTCGCCGAGCTTCTGCGAAGCCTGACCGAGTTCCTCGACCTTCGCGTCGATCGCCGCCTTGTCGGCCGACGTATCCTTCAGGACGTCCTCGAGCGACTTCAGCGACGCTTCGATCTTTTCCTTCTCGCCCGCGTCCAGCTTGTCGCCGTACTCGGTGAGCGCCTTCTTCGTGCTGTGGACCAGCGCGTCGCCCTGGTTGCGCGAATCAGCCAACTCGCGCAGCTTGTGGTCTTCCGCTGCGTTCGCTTCCGCGTCCTTGATCATCTGGTCGATTTCGGCGTCGGACAGGCCCGAGTTCGCCTTGATCGTGATCTTGTTTTCCTTGCCGGTCGCCTTGTCCTTCGCGCCGACGTGCAGGATGCCGTTCGCGTCGATGTCGAAGGTCACTTCGATCTGCGGCACGCCGCGCGGCGACGGCGGGATGCCTTCGAGGTTGAACTCGCCGAGCAACTTGTTGCCTGCCGCCATCTCGCGTTCGCCCTGGAACACCTTGATCGTCACGGCCGACTGGTTGTCGTCCGCCGTCGAATACACCTGTGCGTGCTTCGTCGGGATCGTCGTGTTCTTGTTGATCATCTTCGTCATCACGCCGCCGAGCGTCTCGATACCGAGCGACAGCGGGGTCACGTCGAGCAGCAGCACGTCCTTGCGGTCGCCCGACAGGACCTGGCCCTGGATCGCCGCGCCGACTGCGACGGCTTCGTCCGGGTTCACGTCACGGCGCGGATCCTTGCCGAAGAACTCCTTCACCTTCTCCTGCACCTTCGGCATGCGGGTCTGGCCGCCGACCAGGATCACGTCGTCGATGTCCGACACCTTGACGCCGGCGTCCTTGATCGCGATGCGGCACGGTTCGATCGTGCGCTCGACGAGATCCTCGACCAGCGCTTCCAGCTTCGCGCGGGTGATCTTCAGGTTCAAGTGCTTCGGACCCGATGCGTCGGCCGTGATGTACGGCAGGTTGATTTCGGTCTGCTGGCTCGACGACAGCTCGATCTTCGCCTTTTCGGCCGCTTCCTTCAGGCGCTGCAGCGCGAGCACGTCCTTCGACAGGTCGACGCCCTGCTCCTTCTTGAACTCGCCGATGATGTAATCGATGATGCGCTGGTCGAAGTCTTCGCCGCCGAGGAACGTGTCGCCGTTGGTCGACAGCACTTCGAACTGCATTTCGCCGTCGACGTCCGCGATCTCGATGATCGACACGTCGAACGTGCCGCCGCCGAGGTCATACACGGCGATCTTGCGGTCGCCCTTCTCTGCCTTGTCGAGGCCGAACGCGAGCGCGGCAGCGGTCGGCTCGTTGATGATCCGCTTGACTTCCAGGCCCGCGATGCGGCCGGCGTCCTTGGTTGCCTGGCGCTGGCTGTCGTTGAAGTACGCCGGCACCGTGATCACGGCTTCCGTGACCGGCTCGCCGAGGTAGTCTTCAGCCGTCTTCTTCATCTTGCGCAGCACTTCCGCCGAAACCTGCGGCGGCGCGAGCTTCTCGCCGTGCGCTTCGACCCATGCGTCGCCGTTGTCGGCCTTGATGATCGCGTACGGCATCAGGCCGATGTCCTTCTGAACTTCCTTCTCTTCGAAGCGGCGGCCGATCAGGCGCTTCACCGCGAACAGCGTGTTCTTCGGGTTGGTCACGGACTGACGCTTGGCCGGCGCGCCGACGAGCACTTCGTTATCGTCCATGTAGGCGATGATCGACGGCGTCGTGCGCGTGCCTTCCGAGTTCTCGATGACCTTGACCTGGTTGCCTTCCATGATGGCGACGCACGAGTTCGTGGTGCCGAGGTCAATACCGATGATCTTTCCCATTTTTCCTAATCTCCAGAAATGCTTGTTTGCTGCGCGAAACCCGACGTTTTTGGGCGGTTTCGCGCGCCAGAATTCAACTCTGTTCCCGAAATGCGTCCGGCCGATCCGTTTTCAAGACCCGCCAGGCGATGCGGATATTAAATTTTTTCAATCGCCGCCGGTAGCCGGATCGTGCGGGCCGCCATCGCGCTCCGACGGCGCACCGGCCGCCGCCACGATCTTCGCGCGCGCCGCCGACACCGCCGCCTGGAACTGCGCGAGGCCATGCCAGCCGGTCGCGCGGCCGAGCCGCTTGCCACGGTGAAAGAAAAACCAGGTCGGCACGCCGTGCAGGCCGAAGCGGCGCCCCAGCTCGTGGTGTTCGTACACGTTGCAATGGAACCACTTCAGGCCCAGCGCGCGGATCGCGTCCGGCTGGGCGAGCATCGCCTTCTTCGCGATCTCGCAGTTGAAGCAGTCGACGCCCCAGAAGAACACCACGGCGAGCGCATCCCCCAAGGGGACTTCCTGCGGGGCGTCGCCGGCGCCAGCAATCGCGGCGTCGAACGTGTCGGGCGCCAGCGCCTGCATGCCGAACGCGTCGAACGCGGCCGGATCGACGCCGGCGGGAACCATCGCAGCAGCCTTACTTCGGCTGGGCGACCGTGACGAGCGCCGGGCGCAGCACGCGGTCGGCGATCATGTAGCCCTTTTGCAGCACGGCGACGACGGTGTTCGGCTCCTGCTCGGCCGGCACCATCGAAATCGCCTGGTGCTGGTGCGGATCGAACTTCTCGCCGACCGGGTTGATCGCGACGACGCGGCCCTTCTCGAGCGCGCTCGTCAGCTGGCGCAGCGTCAGCTCGACGCCTTCGCGCACCTTCGCGATGTCGCCGGACGTGTCGCCGACGGCGGCCTCGAGGCTGTCCAGCACGGGCAGCAGGTGCTCGGCGAAGCTCTCGATCGCAAACTTGTGCGCCTTCGAGACGTCTTCCTGCGCGCGGCGGCGCACGTTCTCGGTCTCGGCCTTCGCCCGGAGGAAGCTCTCCTGCAGGTCGGCGACCTTGGCTTGAGCCTCCGCGAGCGCCGCGTCGGCTGCTTCGGCGGCGGGAGCAGCGCCTTGCGCCGCCTGCTTCTCGCTGCCGATGTCTTCGGCCGATTGGGTAGCCGGGTTCTCTTGCGTGTTTTCCATGTCGCTGAAAGTCGATTAGAGGTTGAAGCCAAATCGGCAACCGCCGGCCGTATACCCGGCGGCACCGTACATTGTTGGTGCAAATAAGGGCGAAAACTGCAATTTCAAGAGGGTTATTCGCCGGCATTCGCCAATGCCGCGAAACAACCGCGCCGCGCGCCGCCCAATTACGCGCATTTGCCGCCAGATCGACGGAAACGGCCGGTAACAACGCTTACCAGGCAAGTACTAGCTCGGCCCTAGAGGCTGCACTACACTCGACTCAAGCGTCGGAAAAGCGTGTTTACCCTAGCTGACCGCCGCCTGACATCCACCTGGCGCCGCATTCACCCGTCCCGAGAGGCGAGTACCGTGAAACTGACCTTTGCCATATCGGTGGTCGCGCTGGTACTGATTGCCGGCACCACCACCATCTGCCTGTCCGGAGCCGTCACCGACCGCACGACCGAATACGGAAGCGCGCGGGCGACGTTCGACCAGATGTTCAGCTCCCACCAGAAAATCTGTCGATGATGCGCCGGTCGCGCTTGGTCGGCCGGCCGTGCAGTTCGGCCGCCGGCTCGCGATACGTGCGCCGCCGCTCCAGTTCGGCGAGCCGCGCGACGCGCCCCGCTTCCGTTTCCTGGTAAAGCGTCTGCGCGATGCTCGCGGGCCCGCGCACGTCGCAAATGCCCAGCACGGCAATGTGCCAGACGACACCGTCGATCGCAATCTCGACCTCGTCGCCGACGCGCACGTCCTTTGCCGGCTTGACCGCCGCGCCGCCGATCTTCACGTGGCCCTTGTCGACCGCGTCCGAGGCGAGCGAGCGCGTCTTGAAAAAGCGCGCCGCCCACAGCCATTTGTCGATGCGCAGCTTCGCGCCGGGTTCCGTCGAAATCCTGTAGTTCATCGCGTTCAACTCACCGTTTCGGGCTGCGCGGCCTTCACCGGCCAGCCCTGCAGATTCTCGGCGACGATCTCGCCCACCGCGCCGATCCACGCGGGCGCGCCGTTCAGGCACGGAATCCGGTGGAACGCCTGGCCGCCGCCCGCGATGAACTCGTCGCGCACCTCCATCCCGATCTCCTCGATCGTCTCCAGACAATCGGCCGTAAAACCGGGACAGAACACGTCCGCACGCCGCACGCCGGCCTCGCCGAGCTCGCGCAGCGTCGGTGCCGTGTACGGCTGCAGCCATTCGGCCTTGCCGAAGCGCGACTGGAACGTCACGCGGCATTCGAGCGTCGACAGCCCGAGCGCGGCCATCAGCAGCGCGCCCGTCTGCTGGCATTGGTCGTGATAGGGGTCGCCCAGGTCGAGCGTGCGTTTCGGCACGCCGTGAAAGCTCAGCACGAGTTTGTCGCCGGCCGCGAAGTCGGGCCGGCCGTGCTGCGCCCAGTATTGGCGCACCTGCTCGGCCAGCGCGTGAATGTAGGCCGGATGGTCGGCGTACTGGCGCACCGTACGCACTTCCGGCTGGTTGCGCATCCGCGCGAGCGCGGCGAACGCGGCATCGAATGCCGTCGCGGTGGTGGACGCCGAGTATTGCGGATACATCGGCATCAGCAGCACGCGCTCGACGCCGGCGCGCTTGAACTGCGCGAGCGCGTGCGCAATATTCGGACTGCCATAGCGCATTGCGTAGTCGACCATCACCTGATAGCCGTTCGAGGCGAGCAGGTGGCGCACGCCTTCGGTCTGGCGCTCGGTGTACACGCGCAGCGGCGAGCCCTCGGGCATCCAGACGGCCGCGTATTTCTTCGCGGACGCGCGGCCGCGCAGCGGCAGGATCAGCGTGCGCAGCAGCACCTGCCAGACGGCCTGCGGGATTTCGACGACGCGGGGGTCCGACAGGAATTCGGCCAGATAGCGCCGCACCGCGCGCGGCGTCGGGGCGTCCGGCGTGCCGAGATTGATCAGCAGCACGCCGATGCGATGGGCAGCCGCGACGCTCGAAGGCGGCTCAAGATCGAAACGCATGGGCAGGAACGTGCTCGGGGCACGCAGTCGGACGGCCCTCAATTATAGCGGGCCGCCTCGCTCGGGTCGGCTGACCGTTCGGCCGACTGGCGGCACACGCTGCGCCGCGGCACGATGGCGGGGCGGTGTCGGTCAGGTTACTGCTGGCTCAGCGTGAGCGACAACAGGCGCGCGGTGATGTCGACGATCGGAATCACGCGGTTGTACGCCATGCGGGTCGGGCCGATCACGCCAAGCGTGCCGACGATCTGGCCATTCACCTCGTACGGTGCGGTAACGACGCTCATTTCCTCGATCGGCACGAGCGTCGATTCACCGCCAATGAAGATCTGCACGCCCTGGGCGTGGCTCGACACGTCGAGCAGTTGCAGGAGGCCCGTCTTTTGGTCGAACACGTCAAACAGCTTGCGCAGCCGTGCCATGTCGGACGACAGGTCCGCCACTTCGAGCAGGTTGCGCTCGCCGGAAATGAGCACGGTGTCCTCGGTATCGGGCACCTCGGTGCTGGCCGTCACGGCGGCATGCATCAGCGTGGTCATGTCGCCGCGCAGCTGGTCGATCTCGTCGCGCAGGCGGCGGCGCACCTCGTCGAACGACAGCCCGGCGAAATGCGCGTTGATGTAGTTGGACGCCTCGGTGAGCTGCGACGGCGAATAGTCGCGCGGCGTCGCGAGCATCCGGTTCTGCACGTCGCCCTCGGGCGTGACGATGATCAGCAGGATGCGCTTGTCCGACAGGCGCATGAACTCGATCTGCTTGAACACGTGGCTGCGGCGCGGCGTCAGCACGACGCCCGCGAACTGCGACAGGTTCGACAGCACGCTCGCCGCGGCCGCCACGACCCGCTGCTGCGGCTCGCCGGCCTGCAGCGTGTTCTGCACCTGGCGCGCGACGGCCTCGGCGTCGATCGGCGCCTCGACCGTCAGCATCGTGTCGACGAACAGGCGATAGCCGCGCGGCGTCGGCACGCGGCCGGCCGACGTGTGCGGGCTCGACACGAGGCCGAGTTCCTCCAGGTCGGACATCACGTTGCGGATCGTTGCCGGGCTCAGCTCGAGGCCGGAGTAACGGGACAACGTGCGCGAGCCGACCGGCTGACCGTCGGCGATATACCGTTCGATCAGGGTTTTCAGGAGGGTTCGTGCGCGAGGATCTAGCATGGTAGAAAATTTTAGCGCAACCGCGCGAGCACGGCGAGTGGCCGCGGCCACAGTCGCGCGGGCTGACCGATCCGGCCCCGTGTGCGCACAGCTGGTTCTTTTCGTCAACGAGCTATGGTGTAATGCCGGCATGAAAACCGGTAATCAGTTCAATACTGTCGCGCTCGTCGGCCGGAGCAACACGCCCGGCATCGCCGAGCCGCTCGCCACGCTGGCTGGCTGCATCGCGAAGCTCGGCTTCGAGGTCGTGTTCGAAGCCGACACCGCGCGCGAGATCGGCATCGCCGGCTATGCGGCGCTCACCCCGGCGGAAATCGGGGCGCGCGCGGACGTGGCGGTCGTGCTCGGCGGCGACGGCACGATGCTCGGCATCGGCCGCCAGCTCGCGCCGTACAAGACACCGCTGATCGGGATCAACCACGGGCGGCTCGGCTTCATCACCGATATCGCGGCGGCCGACATGCAGGCGCTCGTCCCGGTGATCCTGTCGGGCAAGTTCGAGCGCGAGGAGCGCGCGCTGCTCGAGGCCCGGATCATGCGCGACGGCGAACCGATCTACCACGCGATCGCGTTCAACGACGTCGTCGTGAACCGCAGCGGCTTTTCCGGGATGGTCGAGCTGCGCGCATCGGTCGACGGCCGGTACATGTACAACCAGCGCTCGGACGGCCTGATCGTCGCCACGCCGACCGGCTCGACCGCGTACGCGCTGTCGTCGGCCGGCCCGATCCTCCATCCGCAGCTGGCGGGCATCGTGCTCGTGCCGATCGCGCCGCACGCGCTGTCGAACCGGCCGATCGTGCTGCCCGACGATTCGAAGATCGCGATCCAGATCGTCGGCGGCCGCGACGTCAACGTGAACTTCGACATGCAGTCGTTCACCGCGCTCGAACTGAACGACACGATCGAGGTGCGCCGCTCGAAGCACACCGTGCCGTTCCTGCACCCGGTCGGCTACAGCTACTACGCGACGCTGCGCAAGAAGCTGCACTGGAACGAACACGCATCGAACGAAGACGACAAGGCGTCCTGACGC
This sequence comes from Burkholderia sp. Bp9031, assembly GCF_003857965.1. NCBI lineage: Bacteria > Pseudomonadati > Pseudomonadota > Betaproteobacteria > Burkholderiales > Burkholderiaceae > Burkholderia > Burkholderia sp. Bp9031. The sequence goes on along the minus strand of NZ_QTPW01000017.1, from coordinate 78,188 downwards.
ACCACCGCCCGACACCATGCTCCGCCACCTCTCGATTCGCGACTTCGTCATCGTCGCCGCGCTCGATCTCGAATTCGACAGCGGCTTTACCGTCTTTTCCGGCGAAACCGGCGCCGGCAAATCGATCCTGATCGACGCCCTCGCCCTCGCGCTCGGCGAACGCGCCGACGCGAGCGTCGTGCGCGCCGGCTGCGGCCGCGCCGACATCACCGCCGAATTCACGCCGCACGACCGCGTCGCGCGCTGGCTCGACGAACACGCGTTCGACGCCGAGGACACCGTGATGCTGCGCCGCGTGATCGACGCGAACGGCCGCTCGCGCGCGTTCATCAACGGCACCAGCGCGACGCTCGCGCAGTTGCGCGGGCTCGGCGAGATGCTGGTCGACATCCACGGCCAGCACGCGCACCAGCTGCTGATGCGGCCCGACGCGCAGCGCGAGCTGTTCGACACGCACGCGGGGCTCGTCTCCGATGCCGCGAACGTCGCCCGCGCGTGGCGCGTATGGCGCGACGCAACGCAGGCGATCGACGCCGCGAAGGCGCACGAGCGCGAACTGCAGCTCGAACGCGAAAAACTCGCGTGGCAGCTCGCCGAACTCGACAAGCTCGCACCGCAACCGGGCGAATGGGACGAAGTCGGCAGCGAGCACAAGCGGCTGTCGCACTCGGCAAACCTGATCGCCGGCGTGCAGGGCGCGCTCAACGCGCTGTCGGAGGCCGACGACGCGATGCTCCCGCAGCTCGGCGCGATCGTGTCGAAACTGCGCAGCCTGGCCGACTACGACACGGGGCTCGGCGATGCGCTCGCATCGCTCGAACCGGCCGAGATCCAGCTGCAGGAAGCCGTCTATTCGTTGTCGCACTACGCGCAGCGCCTCGATCTCGACCCGGCCCGGCTCGCGCAGGTCGAAACGCGCCTCGACGCGCTGCACTCGACCGCCCGCAAGTTCCGGCTGCCGCCCGACACGCTGCACGAGGAACATGCGGCACGCCGCGCGCAGCTGGCCGCGCTCGACGCGGCCGCCGATCTCGGCGCGCTCGAAGCCGCGCAGGCGAAGGCATGGGAAGCCTATCTCGCCGATGCGAAGCAGCTGTCGAAGGCACGCGCGCAGGCCGCGAAGACGCTCGGCACAGCCGTCACGGCCGGCATGCAGGAACTGTCGATGGCGGGCGGCAGCTTCGAAGTCGCGCTCGTACCGCTCGCCGACGGCGGCCCGCATGGGCTCGAGCAGGTCGAATTCCGGGTCGCCGGGCACCCTGGCGTGCCGTTGCGGCCGCTGGCGAAGGTTGCGTCGGGCGGCGAACTCGCGCGGATCAGCCTCGCGCTGGCGGTGATCGCGAGCGCGGCAAGCCCGACGCCGACGCTGATCTTCGACGAAGTCGACACGGGGATCGGAGGCGGTGTCGCCGAAGTGGTCGGCCGCCTGCTGCACCAGCTCGGGCGTGACCGCCAGGTGCTGTGCGTGACGCACCTGCCGCAGGTCGCCGCGCGCGGCGACCATCACTTCCAGGTCGCGAAGGGCGCCGACGACCGCGGCGGCACCGTCTCGTCGGTCGTCCCGCTCGACAAGACGAGCCGGGTCGAGGAAGTCGCGCGGATGCTCGGCGGGCTCGAGATCACCGCCACGACGCGCAAGCACGCGAAGGAAATGCTGGCGGCCTGACACGCCCCCCGTTGACCGAATGCAAGAAGACCGGCGCATGCGCCGGTCTTTTTTTGCGGAAGGCGGCCGCTCGATCGCGCCCGCCCTGCCCCGCGGATTCGAAGCCTCGAGTCACAGCCTCGACTCGAACGCCCGACTCAAACACCCGTTTCGGCTGCCCCGAACACCCGCTCCCACAGTGCCGTCACCGCCGCCCGCTCGTCGGCCACCAGGGCCGGATCGACCCGTGCCTTCTCCATCCCGTCGAGCCGCAGCTTGTGCTGCAGCTTCCGGTACTTGCGGTAGGCCGCGCCGACGCGCTCGGCTTCGTCCTCGCCCATCAGCCCGAACCGGGCGACCTCGCGCAGCAGTGCGATGTTGCCGGTGTTGCGGATCAGCTCGGCATCGCTCGACGCATGCAGCAGCACCCAGTACTGGACGATGAACTCGATGTCGACCATCCCGCCGCGATCGTGCTTCAGGTCGAACAGTTCGGTCTGGTTCGGATGGCCCGCGAACACCTTGCCGCGCATGTCGACGATTTCCTTCGCGAGCACCGCCCCGTCGCGCGGCGTCGTCAGCACCTGCTGGCGAATCGCCTCGAAATCCGCGCCGATCTGCGTGTCGCCCGCGCTGTAGCGGGCGCGCGTCAGCGCCTGATGCTCCCACACCCACGCCGTGTTCGCCGCATCGCCCTCGCGCAGCTGGTAGCGACGGAACGCGTCGAGATCGGTCACGAGCAGCCCGGCCTCGCCGTTCGGCCGCAGCCGCAGGTCGATGTCGAACAGCGCGCCCGCGCCGGTCGCGGTCGTGAGCCACGTGATCAGCCGTCGCGTGAACGTCGTGTAGACGTCCGCCGAGCGCTCGTCGGGGTCGTCGTACAGAAAGATCAGGTCGAGATCCGATGCGTAGCCGAGCTCCTTGCCGCCGAGCTTGCCGTACGCGATCACCGCGAACTTCGGCACGTCGCGATGGCGCTTCGCGAGCTGCGACCAGACCACTTCGATCGTCACGTCGAGCACCGCGTCGGCGAGCTCGGACAGGCGGTCGCTCACGTGCTCGACCGACAACTGGCCCGCCAGGTCGATCAGCAGGATGCGGAACACCTCGGCGTGCTGCGCATGCCGCAGCAGGTCCATCTGCTGCTCGGGGCCGTCGGCTGCCGCAAGGCGCGCGCGCAATGCATCCTTGAATGCGGGCCAGTCGAACGGGCTCGCGATCGCTTCGTCGTCAAGCAGTTCGTCGAGCAGTTGCGGATGGCGGATCAGGTAGCCGCCGCCCCAGCGCGTCGCGCCGAGCACCGACAGCACGCGGTCGAGCGCGGCCGGATACTCGGTCAGGAGCGCGAGATAGACGCCGCGCCGGCTGACCGTCTCGAGCAGGTCGAACAGCCGCACGATGGTGTCGTCGCGGCGCGCGGCATCGATTCGCGGCGCGGCCTCGAGCGCGCGCTGCGCGACGCTGTCGAAGCGCTGCCGGCTCTTTTCCGGCAGGCCCGCGTAGCGCGACGACTGCCAGATCGCGCGCAGCCGCGCGAGCACGGTTGCCGGATCGGTGAAACCCAGCCCGTCGAGACGCGCGAGCAGCGCATCGTCTTCGCCGTCGTCGGCGAGCGCCCCGCTCCAGATCCACGCAGCCGCCGTGTCCTCGCCCGCCGCGCAGGGGCCGCCGCTCACCTTGTCGGCGAAAATCTGGTCGAACTGTGCTTCGACGAAGGTGCGGTAGCCATCGAGCACCGTCATCAGCGCCGCGTAGTCGGCAAAACCGAGCGACGCGGCCAGCGCCGTGCGCTCGCCGGGATCGACCGGCATCGCATGCGTCTGCGCGTCGTCGCGGTACTGCAGCCGGTGCTCGAGCGTGCGCAGGAAGTTGTAGGCGTCGGTCAGCCGCTCGCGCACGTCTTCGCCGATCAGCCCGCGCGCCTGCGCGTGGCGCAGCACCGCGAGCGTCGGCCGCACGCGGAATTCCGCATCCTGGCCGCCGCGGATCAGCTGGAACACCTGCGCGCTGAATTCGATCTCGCGGATCCCGCCGCGCCCGAGCTTGATGTCGTCGGCCTTGTCGGGCCGCATCGACGCGCGGCGCGCGGCTTCGTGGCGAATCTGCTGGTGCAGCGAACGGATCGCGCCGATCACGCCGAAGTCGAGATAGCGGCGGTACACGAACGGCTTGACGATCGATTCGAGCTGCGACTCGAGCCGCTGCGCCGCGTCGCTGTCGCCCTCCGACACGAGCCGCCCCTTGATCCACGCGTAGCGCTCCCATTCGCGCCCCTGCACGTAGAAATATTCCTCGAGCATCCCGAGGCTGCAGACGAGCGGCCCCGAATCGCCGTTCGGGCGCAGCCGCATGTCGACGCGAAACACGTAGCCGTCGGCCGTGACCTCGGACAGCACGCCGATCAGGCGCCGGCCGAGCCGCGTGAAGTATTCCTGCGTGGACAGCGGCGAGCGCGTGCCGCCGGCCGTCTCGCCGTCGTCCTCGTAGACGAAGATCAGGTCGATGTCCGACGACACGTTGAGCTCGCGGCCGCCGAGCTTGCCCATCCCGACCACGCCCAGCACGACGCGCTGGCCGTCGGCGCCGCGCGGCTCGCCGTACATCGCCTCGAGTTCCGCCGACAGCAGCGCGAGCGAGCGTTGCACGGCCACTTCGGCGAGATCGGTCATCGCGCCCGTCACCTCGGCGACGTCCGCGAAGCCGCGCAGGTCGCGCTCCGCAACCGCGCCGAACACCTCGACACGCAACTGCCGCAGCGCGCGCTTCAGTTGCTCGTCGTTCGGCGCGGCCGTGCCGGCCGGTAGCGCGAGCAGCTCGCTCAGGCGCGCGTCGAGCTGCGCGCGGGAGAGCGGCGCGGCGGCCCACGCGGCGATCTGGTCGGACAGCGCGGGCCGCGCGGCGGCCGCGCGGGCGATGTAGCGGGAATAGGACTGGCTGATCAGGGCGGAAGCGTCGGTCATCGAAAAGCGGGCCTGGCGGTAAGGCCCGCCGCCGCGGGACGACGCATGCGCGCCCCGCTGCCGACAGGCCCCTTGGACTCGGCGCGGTGTCGCGACGCAGGTGCGCCGCCGCGAAAACCGCGCGCCGGAAAGCCCGTGCCGTGCTGCCGCAACGGCCGCCGGCACGAACCCGTGTGATACATTTCAACGTCAGTCTGCAAAACTACCATATCGCCGCCCTTCCGCCGCATGTCCGACCGTCAGGAATCCGCCGTAGCTGCGCCCGAAGCGGGACCTCCGAAGCACGATCATCCGGTCTTGCGTCGCGTATTCAGGGTGACGCTGGCAGTCGGGATCGGCACCTACTTCGTCGCGTCCGGCGCGCTCCTCGGGCTGCGCTACGTGCTGCTGCCGCGCATCGACGAATTCCGCCCGCGCATCGAGCGCGCGGTGTCCGACAAGCTCCACGCGCAGCTTTCGATCGGCAAACTGTCACCCAACTGGTCCGGCATGCAGCCGGGCGTCGAAGTCACCAACCTCACCATTCGCGGCCGCGACGGCCGGATCGCGCTGTCGGTCCCGCACGCGACGGCCGCGTTGTCGTGGATGTCGCTGCTGCGGCTGTCGCCCGCGCTGTCGAGCCTGATCGTCGATCACCCGGACCTCGTCGTCGCGCGCGCGGCCGACGGCTCGCTGAGCGTCGCGGGCGTCGGCGTCGCGACCACCCATGGCGGCAACGACACGTTCAGCACGTGGCTGCTGAAACAGGAAGCGATCGTGCTGCGCAACGGCACGCTGCGCTGGCGCGACGCGCAGCACGCCGCGCCGGAGCTCGCGCTGTCGGGCATCCGTCTCGCGGTGCTCAACCACGGCCGCGAGCACAAGGCCGCGCTGCAGGCGCCCGCGAACGGCACGCTGCTGCTCGGCCCGCTCGATTTCCGCGCGCGCTTCCGGCACAAGCCGCTCGCGCCGATCGGCAAGCCGACGAACTGGACGGGCGACGCGTATCTGTCGACCGGCCCGGTCGACCTGCAGACGCTCGGCCGCTATCTCGACCTGCCGCTCACGGTCCACGCGGGCCGGATCGACAACGCGATCTGGGCGACCTTCCAGGACGGCCACCTGCGCTCCGCCGGCGGCGACCTGCAGGGCGCCGACGTCGTGCTGCGCGTGCGGCCGACCCAGCCGCGCCTCGACGTGCCGACGGTCGGCTTCGGCTGGGACATGGCGCTGAACGCCGGCCGCGACTACACGCTGCACCTCACGCGCTTCAACGCGGAGCTCGGCCAGCCGCCGCTGCCGGACGGCACGCCGCTCGCCCGCTCGCTCGCGCTGTCGACGCTGACCGCCCGCTACCGCGTGCCGGCCGCCGACCAGGGGCAACTGCTGAGCGTCGTCGGCGATCGCGTCGATCTCGGCATCCTCAGCGAGTTCATCCGCGGGCTGCCGCTGCCGGCGCGCCTGCGCAACGAGCTGATCAAGCTCGACCCGCGCGGGATGGTGTCGAACTATCACATCGAGGTCGAACGCGCGAAGCCCGCGCGGGCCGACCTCGCCGACGAAGAACGGCGCACGGGCGCGGCGCCGATCGTCCGCTACCGCTTCCTCGGCGATCTGCAGGGCATCAGCGTCGCCGCGCAGGAGCCGCCGCCGGGCCTGTCCCCGCGCGGTCACCCGCGCGCCGGCTGGCCGGGCGTCGAGAATTTGTGGGGCCACATCGACGCGAACGAAACGGGCGGCAGCGCGCACTTCGACACGGTCAACGCGGCCGTGACGGTGCCCGGCGAATTCGACGAGCCGCGCCTGACTTTCGACCGGCTGCGCGGCAACGCGAAATGGGTGATCACGCCGGCGCCGGGCGAGAAGCACGCGCGCGTCGACGTGACGTTGCCCGACTTCTTCGTCGCGAACCCCGATGCCGAAATCGCGGTGTCGGGCTCGTACACGAACCCCGGCCACGGCCGCGGCTCGCTCGACCTGCGCGCGGATTTCGCGCGTGCGTCGGTGGCGCGCATTCCGCGCTACCTGCCGACCGGGATGTCCGAGCATCTGCGCGACTATCTCGGCCATGCGCTACAGGACGGCCGGGTGACCAAGGGCGCGTCGATCGTCGCGCGCGGCCCGCTCGAGAAATTCCCGTTCGAACACGAGCCGGATGCCGGCGTGTTCCATATCGTCGCGCCGTTCACCGGCGGGCGCTTCGAGCCGACGCCGTACCCGCCGCGCAAGCTCGCGAACGGCACGCCGAGCGTCTGGCCGGCTCTCGACGGGATCGACGGCGTGTTCGAGCTCGCGCAGAACAAGCTGCGCTTCGACATCGCGCGCGCGCACTACAAGCGCGTCGCGCTGACGAAGGTCGCCGGCCGGATCGACGATCTCGGCAACCCGTCGAAGTCGCCGCTCATCATCGACGGCCATGCGCAGGGCCCGCTCGCGGACCTGATCGACTATGCGGACAACAGCTCGCTCGGCACGATGAGCGGGCACATCGGCCAGCGGATCGATGCACAGGGGCCCGCGGCGCTCGCGCTCAAGATCACGATTCCGCAGCACGTACCGCATCCGCATACGCACATCGAAGGCGCACTCGCGTTCGGCGGCAACACGCTGTCGACCGACGGCGTGCCGCCGCTGTCCGCGCTGCGCGGCAGCGTGCGCTTCACGGAAGCCGGCGCATCGCTGCGGGGCCTGTCGGGGCGTTTCCTCGGCGGCCCGGTACGCGCGAACGGCAACTTCCAGTCGCATGGCCCGTACGCGGTGGACGTCGACGGCAAGCTCGCGCTCGACGCGGCACGCGGCCTGAACCTGCGCGGCACGGCCGCGGCGCTGCTCGAGCACGTGGTCGGCGACGCGCCGTACCAGCTCGCCGTGCGCGGCGCGCCGGGCCGCCTGCCCGAGGTCACCGCACATTCCGACCTGACGGGCGTCGCGCTGAATTTCCCGGCGCCGTTCGCGAAACCGGCCGGCACGCCGATGCCGTTCCGCTTCACGCTGCAGCCCGCCGCCCAGGAGAACGGCAAGCGCCTCGAGCATGCCGACCTGACGCTCGGCCCCGTGTCCGCGACCTACCTGCTCGACGCGACGCGCGGCCAGCCGCTGCGCGCGGTGCGCGGCGCGATGGGCATCCACCGGATGCCCGACCTGCCGCAGGACGGCGTGAGCGCCGCCGTCGACGTCGACGAACTGGACGCCGACGCATGGCTCACCCTGGCCCGCACATTGCAACGCGACACGCCGCGCGCGCCGGAGCAGGCCGCGCCGCGCATCGACATCGCGAGCTTCACGCCGAAGCGCTTCGCGCTCCACTTCGGCACGCTGAAGCTGCTCAAGCGCAACTGGGAAAACGTGATCATCGGCGCGTCGCACGTCGACGAGCTGTGGCAGGCGAACATCGCGTCGAACCAGGTCTCGGGCTACCTGTCGTGGGAGCCGGGCGGCGGCCATAACGGTGCGGGCGTGCTGAACGCGCGGCTCGCGAAGCTCGTGATTCCGCAGAGCGCGCAGCACGACCTCGTCGGCCGCGCGATGAACCTGCCGACGCCGACCGACCGGCCGATGCCGTCGGTCGACCTGATCGTCGACCAGGTCGTCGCGCGCGATCACGACATCGGCCGGCTCGTCGTCAATGCGCGCAACATCGAGGAAGACGGCGCGCCGGTGTGGCAGCTCGACAAGCTCGAGCTGGCGAACCCGGCCGCGAAGCTGACGGCGACCGGCAACTGGCGCACGTCGCGCCGCGCGCTGGCCCGCGGCGTCGACGAAAACGATGCGCCACGCCGCAGCGTGTTCGACTTCAAGCTCGACGTCGGCAACGCGGGCGCGCTGCTCGGCCTCGTCGGCCTGCCGCGCACGCTCGCGGACGGCCACGGCACGGTGACCGGCAAGGTCGGCTGGCGCGGCGGTCCGACCGCGGTCGATCTCCCGTCGCTCGGCGGCCAGGTCGCGCTCGACCTCGAGCACGGCCAGATCCTGAAGGTCGATCCGGGTGCGGCGAAACTGCTCGGCGTGCTGAGCCTGCAAAGCCTCGCGCGCTTCCTGACGCTGAATTTTCGCGATGTGGTCGGCAAGGGGCTGCCGTTCGACAAGATCACCGGCACCAGCCGGATCTCGAACGGGATCGCACGCACCGACGACTTCTCGATGACGACGGCGCCAGCGAACGTGACCGTGCGCGGCGCGGTCGACCTCGGCACCGAGACGCAGGACCTGCACGCGCACGTCGCGCCGAAGATCGGCGCCGGCACGGCGGCGATCGCGGCCGCGATCATCAATCCACTGCTCGGCGTCGGCGTGCTGGCCGCGAACTACGCGCTGTCGGAGACGCTGTCGCACGCGTTCGCGCTCGACTACGCGATCACGGGCTCGTGGGCGCATCCGCACATCGAGCGGGTGCGGGGCGATCAGGGTAAGATGAATCACGGTCCGGCCGACGCGGCGACCCATTGATGATCGCTCGATGATGCCGGGCCGCACCCCATTTATGACGCAACCGATCCTGCGATGACCGATCACACCCGTTCCGCCACGCCCTTTCAGGTCGCCGCGCTGCAGATGGTGAGCACGCCGGACGTCGCGCGCAATCTCGCCGAAGCCGGCCGCCTGATCGCGGAAGCGGCGAGCGATGGTGCACAGCTCGTGCTGCTGCCCGAGTATTTCTGCTTCATGGGCCACCGCGACACCGACAAGCTCGCGCTTGCCGAACCCTACCGCGACGGTCCGATCCAGCGTTTTCTCGCGGAGGCCGCGCACCGCCACGGCATCTGGGTGATCGGCGGCACACTGCCGCTGAAGGCGCCGGAACCCGATCGCGTACTGAACACGACGCTCGTGTTCGACCCGAACGGCCACGAGGCGGCCCGTTACGACAAGATCCACCTGTTCAACTTCGAGAAAGGCGACGAATCGTTCGACGAGGCGCGCACGATCCGCGCGGGCGACACGGTCGTCACGTTCGACGCGCCGTTCGGGCGGGTCGGCCTGTCGGTCTGTTACGATCTGCGCTTTCCGGAGCTGTATCGCAGGTTGGGCGACTGCGCGCTGATCGTCGTGCCGTCCGCGTTTACGTATACGACGGGCCGCGCGCACTGGGAAATGCTGCTGCGCGCGCGGGCCGTCGAGAACCAGTGCTACGTGCTCGCGGCCGCGCAGGGCGGCAAGCACGAGAACGGCCGGCGCACCTGGGGCCACAGCATGCTGATCGACCCGTGGGGCGAGATCGTCGCGGTCCACGACGAAGGCGCGAGCGTCGTGACCGGCGCGCTCGATCCGCAGCGCATCGCCGAGGTGCGCCAGAGCCTGCCCGCGTGGCGGCATCGCGTGCTGGCCTGAACCGCTGAACCGCCGCGGCGCTTGAAACCCCGCCCGGCCAACCCATCTGCCCAGAACGCACCCGACAACTTTTTGAGAACCCTCGATACCCGCATGAACATCATCGAACCCGGCATCCGCAATCTTGCGCTGGCGAAGGACATCCTCCTCACGCCGTACGGCCTCGACGAGAGCCTGCTCACGCGCACGATCGCCGACATCTTCACGCATCGCGTCGACTACGCGGATCTGTACTTCCAGGCGACCCGCAGCGAAGCGTGGAGCCTCGAGGAAGGCATCGTGAAGTCGGGCAGCTTCAGCATCGACCAGGGCGTCGGCGTGCGCGCGGTCGCGGGCGACCGCACCGCGTTCGCTTATTCGGACGACCTGTCGCCGGAAGCCATCGCGCAGGCGGCCGCGGCCACCAAGGCGATCGCGGCGGCCGGCGGCGGCCGCCAGAAGATCAAGGCCGCGACGTCGCTGAAGGGCATCTCGGGCCGCGACCTGTACCTGCCGTCCGATCCGCTCGCATCGCTCGACGCGACCGCCAAGGTCAAGCTGCTCGAGCGCATCGAGCAGATGGCGCGCGGCCGCGATCCGCGCGTCACGCAGGTGATGGCGGGCCTTGCCGGCGAATACGACGTCGTGCTGGTCGCGCGCAGCGACGGTGCGCTCGCCGCCGACATCCGCCCGCTCGTGCGCGTGTCGGTCACGGTGATCGCCGAACAGAACGGCCGCCGCGAGATCGGCTCCGGCGGCGGCGGCGGCCGCTTCGACTACGGCTACTTCACCGATGACGTGCTGTCGCGCTACGTCGACGACGCCGTGCACGCGGCGCTCGTCAACCTCGACGCGCGCCCCGCGCCGGCCGGCGCGATGACGGTCGTGCTCGGGCCGGGCTGGCCGGGCGTGCTGCTGCACGAAGCGATCGGCCACGGCCTCGAGGGCGACTTCAACCGCAAGGGTTCGTCGGCGTTCGCCGGCCGGATCGGCGAGCAGGTCGCCGCGAAGGGCGTGACCGTCGTCGACGACGGCACGCTGCCGAACCGCCGCGGCTCGCTGAACATCGACGACGAAGGCAACCCGACGCAGTGCACGACGCTGATCGAGGACGGCATCCTGAAGGGCTACATCCAGGACACGCTGAACGCGCGCCTGATGAAGATGCCGGTCACCGGCAACGCGCGGCGCGAATCGTACGCGGCGCTGCCGATGCCGCGCATGACCAACACGTACATGCTCAACGGCGACAAGGATCCGCAGGAAATCATCGCGTCGGTGAAGAACGGCCTGTACGCGGTGAACTTCGGCGGCGGCCAGGTCGACATCACGAACGGCAAGTTCGTGTTCTCGGCGTCCGAGGCGTACATGATCGAGAACGGCAAGATCACCTACCCGGTGAAGGGCGCGACGCTGATCGGCAGCGGCCCGGAATCGCTGAAGTACGTGAGCATGATCGGCAACGACATGTCGCTCGACTCGGGCGTCGGTGTGTGCGGCAAGGAAGGCCAGAGCGTGCCGGTCGGCGTCGGCCAGCCGACCCTGCGCATCGACAAGATGACGGTCGGCGGTACGGCATAACCGCATCGCGGCGCACACAATCCGCGCGCCTCGACGAATGCGTGCGGATTATCCGCATTTTTGAGCACCCCCGGTTGCCAGCCGCGCGGCGACCGGGTATAAATTCCGAATCAACTTTTTTGACGAACCGAATCTCCGTCATGTCCGCCAAGTTTTATTTTTACTTTTTTTGGCATCTCAGACCGCTGGCGGATCGAGAGGGTTGATGGCGCGTAAAGCGCAACCGAAATTCCCGAAAAACCGCCGGCGAACCCGGCGGTTTTTTTTCGCCCTTCGCCATCCGGTCGCCGCCGCAGCGGATTCCGCGGCCCCGACCGAAACCACTGAATCGCTTGAATTGATGAATCTGCCGCACGCGCATTGACCGAACGGCGCCCGGAACCAAGGAGAAACAACATGCCCCCGCACAATACCGACGACGTCCGCATCCGCGAACTCAAGGAACTGACGCCGCCCGCCCACCTGATCCGCGAATTCGCGTGCTCCGAGGCCGCGTCCGAGCTGATCTACAACTCGCGCCAGTCGATGCACCGCATCCTGCACGGGATGGACGACAGGCTGATCGTCGTGATCGGGCCGTGCTCGATCCACGATACGAAGGCGGCGATCGAGTACGCGGGGCGGCTCGTGAAGGAGCGCGAGCGCTTCAAGGGCGAACTGGAAATCGTGATGCGCGTGTACTTCGAGAAGCCGCGAACGACGGTCGGCTGGAAGGGGCTCATCAACGATCCGCACCTGGACAACAGCTTCAAGATCAACGAAGGGCTGCGCACCGCGCGCGAACTGCTGCTGCAGATCAACGAGATGGGGCTGCCGGCCGCGACCGAATACCTCGACATGATCAGCCCGCAGTACATCGCCGACCTGATCTCGTGGGGCGCGATCGGCGCGCGCACGACCGAGTCGCAGGTGCACCGCGAACTGGCGTCGGGGCTGTCGTGCCCGGTCGGCTTCAAGAACGGCACCGACGGCAACGTGAAGATCGCGGTCGACGCGATCAAGGCCGCATCGCAGCCGCACCATTTCCTGTCGGTGACCAAGGGCGGCCATTCGGCGATCGTGTCGACGGCCGGCAACGAAGACTGCCACGTGATCCTGCGCGGCGGCAAGGCGCCGAACTACGACGCGGACAGCGTGAACGCCGCGTGCGCGGACATCGGCAAGGCCGGCCTCGCCGCACGCCTGATGATCGACGCGAGCCACGCGAACAGCTCGAAGAAGCACGAGAACCAGATTCCCGTGTGTGCGGACATCGGCCGCCAGGTCGCGGCCGGCGACGAGCGCATCGTCGGCGTGATGATCGAGTCGCACCTCGTCGAAGGGCGCCAGGACCTGAAGGAAGGCTTCCCGCTGACCTACGGCCAGAGCATCACCGACGCATGCATCGCGTGGGACGACAGCGTGAAGGTGCTCGAAGGCCTCGCGGAATCGGTGAAGGCACGCCGCGTCGCGCGCGGCAGCGGCAACTGACGCACACCAACAGGCCGACCGCATGACCCCGCCTGGCGTGGGGTTGGCCATGCGGTCAGCCTGCGGATGTCGTTTCGCCCTGCTAGACTAGCTAACATTATCTAGCTAACCAGGGACGATCACGCCGACCATCAACATGCACGACGCCAAGTCGAGGCTCTCGAGCCTCGTCGAAGCACTTGAATTGGGGCGTGAATCCGAAGTCGTGATTGCCCGCAACGGTCATCCGGTCGCCCGGATCGTGCCTTACGTGGCGCCGAAGCGGATCGGCGCCGCCCGCCAGTTGCTTGCCGGGCTCAACATCCCGACGACGGTCGAGGCATTCAATGCCGGCGATGAATCGATCGCCGCCGACTTCGACGCCAGTTCGGAGCAGGGACTCGCACCGTGAAGCTGCTGCTCGATACGCATATCGCACTATGGGCCGCCGAAGGGGCGCCTCAACTTTCGGCGACCGCGGTCGCGTTGATCGAGCATCCCGAGAACACGCTGTACGTCAGCCCCGCGTCCATCTGGGAAATCGCGATCAAATATCGCAAGGGCAATCTACCTGTTCATCCGCGCGATGCACGTTCAGCGTTCCGGCTCGCAGGATTTTCGGAGTTGCCGATCAGCAGCGATCACGTCGAAGGCGTCGCCGCACTACCGGATTTTCCGGATCATGTCGATCCGTTCGACCGCGTGATGGTCGCGCAGGCGCTCCATGAAGGCATGCCGCTCGTCAGCGCCGATCCCAAAGTGTGGCGCTATCACGCCACGCTGATGCTGCGCGCCTGATGCGCTGCCCGCTACACAAGCAAAGCCCGGCTCGCGCCGGGCTTTTCATTGCGTTGGCCGAAACCGGCCGTCAGGATCTCACTCGAGCGCGCCCGAGCCGAAGATCTCGGTATTGATGCGTTCTGGCGCGACGCCGAGCGCGACCAGCGCGTCGCGTTGCGCCTTCATGAACGCGATCGGGCCGCAGATGTAGTAGTCGGCATCCGGCACCAGCGCATATTGCTTCACGCGCTCCTGCGTCAGGCGCCCCTCGAGATCGTAATCGACGCCGACACGGTCGTTCGGGCCGACCAGCTCGTACAGCACCGTGCGCTTCACGTTCGCGTGTTCGCGCACCGTATCGTTCAGCCAGTCGCGGAACGCATGCACCGCACCCGACCGGCATGCGTGGACGAACCGCACCTCACGCTTGCTGCCTTCGCCGACCAGCGTCGATGCCATCGACACCATCGGGGTCAGGCCGACACCGCCGGAGATCAGCACGACCGGCGTATCGACGCCGCGCTTCAGCGAAAACTCGCCCATCGGCGCCGTCACCTCGACGATCGCGCCCTCCTCCACGCCGTCATGCATCAGCGTCGACACCTTGCCGGCCGGGATCGCTTCCGGCTTGCCGGCCTCGCGCTTCACCGAGATGCGCAGCCACTTGCCGTGCGGCGCGTCGGACAGGCTGTACTGGCGCGGCTGGTCGACACCGAGGTCGCCGACGAAGCGCTTCACGGTGATGTACTGGCCCGGCTCGAAGGTCGGCGCCGCGCCACCGTCGGCCGGGCTCAGGTAGAACGACGTGATCTCGTCGCTCTCGCGCACCTTGCGCGCCACCTTGAACGGACGGAAGCCGCTCCATGCAGCCCCCGCGTACAGGTTGGCCTCGACGCCGATCAGGATCCGCGCGAGCTGGCCGTACGCGACGCGCCATGCCTCGAGCGTTTGCGCATCGACCGCGTCACCGAGCACCTCGACGATCGACGCGAGCAGGTTCTCGCCGACGATCGGGTAATGCTCGGGGCGAATGTTCAGGCTCGCGTGCTTGTGCGCGATGTGCGACACCGCACCGCCGAGCGCGCCGAGATTGTCGATGTTCGCCGCATACGCGTAGACCGCCTTCGCGAGCGTTTCCGGCTGGCTGCCGCTCTTCTGGTGCGTCTGGTTGAACAGGTTCTTCAGTTCCGGATGGCGCGCGAACATGCGCTGGTAGAAGTGCTTCGTGATCGTCGCGCCGTGCACGGCGAGGACAGGGGCAGTGGCCTTCACGCGAGCCATCTGATCAGCGGTGATATCGGTCATGTTCGTTCTCCGTTAAACATGCACATACGATACATCTTTAAAAATCGATGCCCCTCGGGCAAATTGTCGCAGTGCGGAAAAAACGACAGCAGGCGTCAGCGGACGCGGCCGCGCTCCCACAGCACGTCCGAGCCGCCATCTGCGCGGTTCAGCACGCGCGCCAGCACGAACAGCAGGTCCGACAGCCGGTTCACGTATCGCCGCGGCGCATCGTTGAGCGTCTCGGTGCGCCCGAGCGCGACGATCGAGCGCTCGGCGCGGCGGCACACCGTCCGGCAGACGTGCGCAAGCGACGCCGCGCGCGAGCCGGCCGGCAGGATGAATTCCTTCAGCGGCGGCAGCGTCGCGTTGTAGTCGGCGAGCCACCGGTCGAGGCGCGCGAGGTGCGTATCGTCGAGCACCGTATGACCCGGAATGCACAGCTCGCCGCCCAGATCGAACAGGTCGTGCTGGATCGTGACGAGCGCGGTGCGGACGTCGTCCGGAAGCGGCTCGGCGAGCAGCACGCCGAGGGTCGAGTTCAGTTCGTCGACGTCGCCGATCGCGGCGATCCGCGCGTCGTCCTTGCCGATGCGCCGCCCGTCGCCGAGACCGGTGGTGCCGTCGTCGCCCGTGCGCGTGGCGATCTTGCTCAAGCGGTTGCCCATGCGAATGTCCTCTCGTGCGCGGCCGCAACGCGGCCCGGTTGCATTGGAACGCGATTATCGCAGCCTGCGGCGGGGGCCGCAGCAGGCGTTGCAGCGTAGAATGAGCCGAAAGTTCGACAAGCCGCCGTCAGGAGACATTCGTGAATCATCCCGCCACGCCGGCCGCCACGCGCCGTCCCCTTCCGCCCGCGATGCTCGATGCGCTGCGCGCCGCCTTCGGCGAGCGCGTGTCGACCGCCGACGCCGTCCGCGCCCACCACGGCCGCGACGAATCGCCGTTCGATCCGCAACTGCCCGACGCCGTCGTGTTCGCCCGCAACGCCGATGAAGTGCGCGAAGTCGTGTCGCTGTGCGCGCTCTACAGCGTGCCGCTGATCCCGTACGGCGCCGGCTCGTCGCTCGAAGGCCACCTGCTCGCCGTGCGCGGCGGCGTATCGCTCGACCTGTCGGAAATGAACCGCGTGCTGTCGATCAACGCGGAAGACCTGACGGTCACGGTCGAACCGGGCATCACGCGCAAGGCGCTCAACGAGGCGCTGCGCGACACCGGCCTGTTCTTCCCGATCGATCCGGGTGCCGACGCGAGCATCGGCGGGATGACCGCGACCCGCGCGTCGGGCACCAACGCCGTGCGCTACGGAACGATGCGCGAGAACGTGCTCGGCCTGAGCGCCGTGCTCGCCGACGGCCGCGTCGTGAAGACGGGCTCGCGCGCGCGCAAGTCGTCGGCCGGCTACGACCTCACGCGCCTGTTCGTCGGCTCCGAAGGCACGCTCGGCGTGATCACGGAGATCACGCTGCGCCTCCATCCGCTGCCCGAGGCCGTGTCGGCCGCGATCTGCGCGTTCCCGTCGATGGGCGACGCGGTGCGCACCGTGATCGAGACGATCCAGATCGGCGTACCGATCGCACGCGTCGAATTCGTCGACTCGCTCGCGGTGCGCTCGATCAACCGCCACTCGAACCTGACGCTCGCCGAAGCGCCGACGCTGTTCTTCGAATTCCACGGCACCGAGGCCGGCGTGAAGGAGCAAGCCGAGCTCGTGCAGGCGCTCGCGGGCCAGAACAATGGCCAGGGCTTCGAATGGGCGACCCGCCCCGAGGACCGCACGCGGCTCTGGGCCGCGCGCCACAACGCGTACTTCGCGATGCTGCAGCTGAAGCCCGGCTGCCGCGCAGTGACGACCGACGTGTGCGTGCCGATCTCGCAACTCGCCGCGTGCGTCGAGGAGACCGAAGCCGACCTGCGCGCGTCGTCGCTGCCCTGCCCGATCGTCGGCCACGTCGGCGACGGCAATTTCCACGTCGCGATCCTGATCGATCCCGACAAGCCCGAGGAAATCGACGAAGCCGAACGCATCAACGACCGGATCGTCGAACGCGCGCTGCGCCTCGGCGGCACCTGCACCGGCGAACACGGCGTCGGGCTGCACAAGATGCGCTTCCTGCCGAAGGAGCACGGCGAGAACGCGATCGACGCGATGCGCGCGATCAAGCTCGCGCTCGATCCACGCAACCTGATGAATCCCGGCAAGATCTTCACGTGCTGACACGGCGGCGCGCCGCAGCGCGCCCGCAGGAGACTCAATGAACGCTTCCGTCGAACTGTCGAGCGCGACCCGCGCGCAGCGCCAGCGCGAAGTCGTGCAGGCTCTGATGGCCGTGCTGCCGACGCATTGCCTGCTGTTCCGCGACGAAGACACCGCACCGTACGAATGCGACGGCCTGTCCGCGTACCGGCGGCTGCCGCTCGCGGTCGCGCTGCCCGAAACCGAATCGCAGGTGCAGCGGATCGTGCAGATCTGCCGCCGCATGGAAGTGCCGATCGTGCCGCGCGGCGCGGGCACGAGCCTGTCGGGCGGCGCGCTGCCGATCGCGAACGGCGTCGTGCTGTCGCTCGCGCGCTTCACGCGCATCGTCGAGGTCGATCCGTACGCGCGCACGGCCACCGTGCAGCCCGGCGTGCGCAACCTGGCGATTTCCGAAGCGGCCGCACCTTACGGGCTCTATTACGCACCCGATCCTTCGTCGCAGATCGCCTGCACGATCGGCGGCAACGTCGCGGAAAACTCCGGCGGCGTCCACTGCCTGAAATACGGGCTGACCGTGCACAACGTGATGCGCGTGCGCGCGGTCACGATCGACGGCGAGATCGTCGAATTCGGCTCGCTCGGCCTCGACACGCCGGGCCTCGACCTGCTCGCGGTGATGATCGGCAGCGAAGGGATGTTCGCGATCGTCACCGAGGTCACGGTGAAGCTGATCCCCAAGCCGCAGACCGCGCAGCTCGTGATGGCGAGCTTCGACGATGTCGTGAAGGGCGGCGAGGCAGTCGCCGCGATCATCGCGTCGGGCATCATCCCGGCCGGGCTCGAGATGATGGACAAGCCGGCCACGCAGGCCGTCGAGGCATTCACGCACGCGGGCTACGACCTCAACGCGAAGGCGATCCTGCTGTGCGAATCGGACGGCACGCCAGAAGAAGTCGCGGAGGAGATCGTCCGCATGACGGCGGTGCTGCGCGAACATGGCGCGACGCGCATCCAGGTCTCGCGCAACGAACACGAGCGGCTGCGCTTCTGGTCGGGCCGCAAGAACGCGTTTCCGGCCGCCGGGCGTATTTCCGCCGACTATTACTGCATGGACGGCACCGTGCCGCGTCGCGCGATCGGCCCGCTGCTCGCGCGCATCGAGCAGCTCGAGACGCGCTACGGGCTGCGCTGCATCAACGTGTTCCACGCCGGCGACGGCAACATGCATCCGCTGATCCTCTACAACGCGAACGATCCCGACGAGTTGCACCGCGCCGAGCAGTTCGGCGCGGAAATCCTCGAATGCTGCGTGGAATTCGGCGGCAGCGTGACCGGCGAGCACGGCGTCGGCATCGAAAAGCTCAATTCGATGTGCGTACAGTTCTCGCCGCAGGAGCGCGACGCGTTCTTCGCGGTCAAGCGCGCGTTCGATCCGGCCGGGCTGCTCAATCCCGACAAGGGCATCCCGACCCGCGCGCGCTGCGCGGAATACGGCCGCCAGCACGTGCGCGGGGGGCTGCTGCCGCACCCCGACCTGCCGCGCTTCTGAGCGCCGCGCGGTTGCGCGGCCCGTGTCGACACGCGAGCCGCGCCGCACCGCCCTGCCCGCGCCTGCCGTGCGCGCGGCGGCGCCTGCATGCTTCGTTATACGGGGCTTAGGGATAGTCGCGATGTGGATTCGCGCCACCCCGGTACAATCGACCGGACAACAAGACGAGGCAGCAACAGAACATGGAAGAGGACGACATCGTCGCCGGATGGGCCGAGCGCATCCGCGCCGCCAGTGCCGACGGCCGGCCGCTGCGGATTCGCGGCGGCGGCACCAAGGACTGGTACGGCCAGGCGCTGGACGGCGAAATACTCGACACGCGTGCGTATCAGGGCATCGTGTCGTACGACCCGGCCGAACTCGTCGTCACGGTCCGCGCGGGCACGCCGCTCGCGCAGCTTGAAACCGTCCTCGCCGAGTGCGGTCAGATGCTGCCGTTCGAGCCGCCGCACTTCGGCCGCTCGGCCACCGTCGGCGGCTGCATCGCGGCCGGCCTCGCGGGCCCGCGCCGCGCGACCTGCGGCGCCCCGCGCGATTTCGTGCTGGGCGTCACGCTGATGAACGGGCGCGGCGAGCTGCTGCGCTTCGGCGGCCAGGTCGTGAAGAACGTCGCCGGCTACGACGTGTCGCGGCTGATGGCCGGCTCGCTCGGCACGCTCGGGCTGATGCTCGACCTGTCGATCAAGGTGCTGCCGGTGCCGGTCGCGGAAGTCACGCTGAAGTTCGAGATGACCGCGACCGACGCGGTGCGCAAGCTCAACGAATGGGGCGGCCATCCGCTGCCCGTCAGCGCGAGCGGGTGGCGCAACGGCACGCTGGTGCTGCGGCTGTCCGGCGCCGAGGCCGCCGTGAAATCGGCGAAGACGCTGCTTGGCGGCGAAGTCGTCGACGCGGTCGAGGCCGAGCGCTTCTGGGCCGGCCTGCGCGAACACACCGACCCGTTCTTCAACGGCATCCCGCCCGGCTATGCGCTGTGGCGCCTGTCGCTACCGTCGATCACCGAACCGATGCACCTGCCCGGTACCCAGCTGATGGAATGGGGCGGCGCACAGCGCTGGTGGATCAGCGACGCCGACGCGCAGACGGTGCGCATGAGCGCGAAGCAGGCCGGCGGCCATGCGACGCTGTTCCGCGCGGGCGAGTCCTACGACCGCAGCGCGGGCGTGTTCACGCCGCTGCCCGCGCCGCTGATGAAGATTCACCGCGGGCTGAAGGCCGCATTCGATCCCGCACGCGTCTTCAACCGCGGCCGGCTCTATCCGGATCTCTGAGCGATGCAAACGAACCTCGCCGATTTCATCCGCAACACGCCCGACGGCGACGAGGCCGACGCGATCCTGCGCAAGTGCGTGCATTGCGGCTTCTGCACCGCGACGTGCCCGACCTACCAGCTGCTCGGCGACGAACTCGACGGCCCGCGTGGGCGCATCTACCTGATCAAGCAGATGGTCGAAGGCGCGCCCGTCACGCGCAGCACGCAGCAGCACCTCGACCGCTGCCTCACGTGCCGCAGCTGCGAGACGACCTGCCCGTCGGGTGTCCAGTACGGCCGGCTCGTCGAGATCGGCCGCAAGCACGTCGAGGCACAGGTGCAGCGCCCCATCCAGCAGCGCCTCGTGCGCCGCGTGCTCGCGAGCCTCGTGCCGAATGCGGCGCTGTTCTCACCGTTGATGCGGCTCGGCCAGCACGTGCGGCCGCTCTTGCCGAAACGGCTGCGCGACAAGGTGCCGCCGCGCACGCGGCTGCTCGAATGGCCGCAGCGCACGCATCGGCGCAAGATGCTGATGCTCGGCGGCTGCGTGCAGCCGTCGATGCTGCCGAACATCAACATCGCGACCGCGCGCGTGCTCGACGCGCTCGGCGTCGAGACGATCGTCGCACCCGACGCAGGCTGCTGCGGCGCGATCCGCCTGCACCTGAACTACCATGACGAAGCGCTCGACGACGCGCGCCGCAACATCGACGCATGGTGGCCGCATGTCGAGCAAGGCGTCGAGGCGATCGTGATGAACGCGTCGGGCTGCGGTGCGACGGTGCTCGAATATGCGCACCTGCTGCGCGACGATCCGGCCTATGCGGAGAAGGCGCGGCGCGTCGTCGCGCTGACGCGCGACATCTCCGACGTATTGCTCGCGTTCGAGGCCGAGCTCGCGACGCTCGCGCGGCGCCGCGCGATCCATACCGTCGCGTACCACCCGCCGTGCACGCTGCAGCACGGCCAGCAGTCGCGCGGCAAGGTCGAGCGCCTGCTCGAGACGCTCGGCATCGACGTGCGGCTGCCGGCCGACAGCCATCTGTGCTGCGGGTCGGCCGGCACCTATTCGCTCACGCAACCGTCGCTGTCGTACCGGCTGCGCAAGCAGAAGCTGCTGAAGCTGCAGGCACTCGAGCCGCAGATGATCGTGTCCGGCAACGTGGGCTGCATCGCGCATCTGCAAAGCGGCACGCAGATCCCGGTCGCGCACTGGATCCAGCTCGTCGAGCATCTGCTGTACGGCTAGTACGGCGCCGGTCCGGCCGGTCGCGCACGGCATCCCGTCCGTATAATGGGCGAATCGATGCGGTGCGTGCCGTGCCGCATCCGCTGCCGTACTCGCTTCCCGCGCCTGCTTCCGTGCCCGTCATGTCCGATTTCGCCGCCCGTCTCGACTCCGTTCACCGCCGCATCGCCGACGCCGCCCGCGCGGCCGGCCGCGATCCCGCCACCGTCTCGCTGCTCGCCGTGTCGAAGACGTTTCCTGCCGACGACGTGCGCGCCGCGCATGCGGCCGGACAACGCGCGTTCGGCGAAAACTACGTGCAGGAATCGATCGACAAGATCGACGCGCTCGCGGATCTCCGCGCCGGGCTCGAATGGCATTTCATCGGGCCGCTGCAATCGAACAAGACGCGCCCGGTCGCAGAACGCTTCGACTGGGTCCATTCGGTCGACCGGCTGAAGATCGCACAGCGCCTCGCCGAACAGCGCCCCGCCCACCTGCCGCCGCTGAACGTGTGCGTGCAGGTGAACATCAGCGGCGAGGCGTCGAAGAGCGGCGTCGCGCCGGCCGACGTGGCCGAAGTCGCGCGCGCGGTCGCCGCGCTGCCGACACTGCGGCTGCGCGGCCTGATGGCGATTCCCGAACCGGCCGGCGATATCGACGCGCAACGTGCGCCGCATCGTGCGCTGCGTGCGCTGTTCGATACGCTGCGTGCCGACGGCCTGCCGCTCGATACGTTGTCGATGGGCATGTCCGCCGATCTCGAGGCCGCGGTGCTCGAAGGCGCGACGATCGTGCGCGTCGGCACCGCGATCTTCGGCGCACGCGACTATTCGCACTGAGCGCCGCCCTTTTTCGTCTTTCCGTTCACTCACTCGCTCAATCCGACATCATGAAAATCGCATTCATCGGCGGCGGCAACATGGCCGCGGCCCTGATCGGCGGCCTGATCAAGCGCGGCGTCGCCGCTGACGGCCTGTATGCCATCGACGTCAACGAAGAGGTACGCACGCGCGCCGCGCAGCAATTCGGCGTGCGCACCGGCGCGGCCATCGACGCGACGCTCGCCGGCTACGACGCGATCGTGCTCGCGGTGAAACCGCAGGTACTGAAGGACGTCGCGCAGGCGCTCGCGCCGCACCTGAAGTCGCAGCTCGTGATCAGCATCGCGGCCGGCATCCGCGGCACCGATCTCGCGCGCTGGCTCGGCGGCTACGCGCGCATCGTGCGCACGATGCCGAACACGCCCGCGCTGGTCGGCATGGGCGTGACGGGCCTCGCCGCGCTGCCGGGCGTGGATGCGGCCGGTCGCGAACTCGCGTCGAACGTGCTGGGTGCGGTCGGCGAAATCGTATGGTTCGACGACGAGTCGAAGCTCGACGCCGTCACGGCCATTTCGGGCAGCGGCCCCGCGTACGTGTTCTATTTCATCGAAGCGCTGCAGGAAGCCGCGCGCCAGCTCGGCATGAACGACGAACAGGGCCGCGCACTCGCGGTCGCAACGTTCACGGGCGCCGCGCAACTCGCCGCGCAATCGGGCGAACCGGCGAGCGTGCTGCGCGAGCGCGTGACGTCGAAAGGCGGCACGACGGCCGCTGCGCTCGCGTCGTTCGACGCGCAGGGCGTGAAGGAAGCGATCGTGCGCGGCGCGCTCGCCGCCGAGGCACGCGCGAAGGAAATGGGCGACGAGCTCGGCCGCGCGTAAGCGCGACAGCGGTGCCGGTTGCTCCGGCACTCGACGTAAAAAAAGCGGCCGCCCGGCCGCTTTTTTGTTGGCATCGCGCACCGGGTGCGCCATTTCGTTCAGTTGCCGGCCAGCAGGTAATGCATCGCAATGCCCGCGAACAGTACACCGCCGAGCCAGTTGTTGTGCCGGAACGCCGCGAAGCACGGCATCCGCTCGCGGCCCTTGATCAGCGTGTAGTGATACAACGCGCAGCCGACCGCCGCGGCCCAGCCGGCCCAGTATGCGAGACCGAAGCCGAGCGTCACGCCGATCCACACGTAGATCCCGAGCGTCACCGCATAGCACGCCATCACGGCCGCGACGTCGAAGCGGCCGAACGTCAGCGCGGACGTGCGAATGCCGATCTTGATGTCGTCGTCGCGGTCGACCATCGCGTATTCGGTGTCGTACGCGACCGACCAGAAGATGTTCGCGACCAGCATCACCCATGCGATCGCCGGCACTGTGTCCTGCACGGCCGCGAATGCCATCGGGATGCCGAAGCCGAACGCAATGCCGAGATACGCTTGCGGAATCGCGAAGAAACGCTTCATGAACGGATACGAGCCGGCGACGAACAGCGCGACGACCGACAGCTCTTTCGTCAGCGTATTGAGCGGCAGGATCAGCAGGAACGAGATGAAGGCCAGCACCACCGCGATCGCGACGGCTTCCCATGCGCGGATCTTGCCTGACGTCAGCGGCCGGTCGGCCGTGCGCTTCACGTGACGGTCGAAATCGCGGTCGGCATAGTCGTTCATCGCGCACCCGGCCGAGCGCATCAGCAGCGTGCCGAGCGCGAAGATCACGAGCAGCGGCCAGCGCGGATGGCCGTCCGACGCGATCCACAGTGCGTTGAGCGTCGGCCAGAGCAGCAGCAGGCTGCCGATCGGCTTGTCCATCCGGACGAGCCGCAGATACAGGGGAAAGCGGGCAAGCATGGCGAAGCACCGGGAAGATAATCCCGGCATTTTAGAGCCGAGCGGCGGTCCGCGTCATGTCGGAGCGGCCCTCGATCGGGTGCCGCGGCACGCGCGGCGGCCGCCCGGGCCCGCTGCAAGCGGCCGGGCGGTCCCGCGCGTCAATGAAGGGACAGATGCATGGCAGGTGCGTACCCGGCCCTCGCCGGCATTCGATCCCGATGCGGACACCCCAGACTCCGGTTTGTAGTCGGGACACCCGCTCATGCCGGCCACAGCGCATGCGACCGGCCTCACCGGATTTACGCGAGCAGCGACCGCAGCATCCACGCGGTCTTTTCATGCGTCTGCAGGCGCTGCGTCAGCAGGTCGGCGGTCGGCTCGTCGCTCGCCGCGTCGGCGATGGGGAAGATCTCGCGCGCGGTGCGCACGACGGTCTCGTGCCCTTCGACGAGCTGCCGGATCATCTCTTCGGCCGCCGGCACGCCGTTCGCCTCAGGCACCGACGACAGCTTCGCGAAATCCGCGAACGTGCCCGGCGCGACAACGCCGAGCGTGCGAATGCGCTCGGCGACCAAGTCGACCGCGAGCCACAGTTCGTTGTACTGCTCCTCGAACATCAGGTGCAGCGTGTTGAACATCGGACCCGTGACGTTCCAGTGGAAGTTGTGGGTCTTCAGGTACAGCGAAACGTATCGGCAAGCAGGCGCGACAGGCCGTCCGCGATTTTCCTGCGGTCCTTGTCGCTGATGCCGATGTTGATCTGCGTGGCGTTGCCTTTCCTGGCCATCTTCGGGACTCCTCATTCGAAATGTTGAACCGGCGAAAATGCGTCGAGCAATCCGCATGCCGCGTCGTGCGGCATCCGTTCGCGACTTGCCGGTCTGGCGCGGCGAGCGAATCGCCGCGCTCAACCGCCGGCACGCGAGACGATCGGCGCGAGCGCGTGCAGCGCCTGCGCGGCCAGCTCGGCCGCACCGCCGATGACGATCGCGAAACCGACGATGCGCCGCGCCCACTCGGCCGGCGCGCGCATGTTCAGCATCATGTGCGTCATGGTCGTCACTCCTTCGACAAGACCTTGAACCGGAAGAAAAAACGGCCGGTCGGGCGACCGGCCGTTTCACGTTGCAACGCGACCGCGCTAGCGCGTCACGACGTTCACGCGAGGTCGAAGCGGTCGAGGTTCATCACCTTGTTCCAGGCCGCGACGAAATCGCGCACGAACTTCTCGTTCGCATCCGCGCTGCCGTACACCTCGGCCAGCGCACGCAGCTGCGAGTGCGAACCGAAGATCAGGTCGACGCGCGTGCCGGTCCACTTGACCTGGCCCGTCGCACGATCGCGCCCTTCGAACACGTCGTTGGCGGCCGACACCGGCTTCCACTCCGTGCCCATGTCGAGCAGGTTCACGAAGAAGTCGTTGGTCAGCGTGCCCGGACGATCGGTGAACACGCCGTGCTTCGTATCGCCGACGTTCGCGCCGAGCACACGCAGGCCGCCGACCAGCACCGTCAGCTCCGGCCCGCTCAGCGTCAGCAGCTGGGCCTTGTCGACCAGCAGTGCCTCGGCCGGCGTCTTGTACGCGCCCTTCAGGTAGTTGCGGAAACCGTCCGCAACCGGCTCGAGCACGGCCATCGCCTCGACATCGGTCTGCTCCTGCGACGCGTCCATCCGGCCCGGCGCGAACGGCACCGTTACCGCGACACCCGCGCTCTTCGCGGCCTGCTCGACGCCGGCTGCACCCGCCAGCACGATCAGGTCGGCGAGCGACACCTTCTTGCCGCCCGTCTGCGCATCGTTGAACGCCTTCTGCACGCCTTCGAGCGTCTCGAGCACCTTCGCGAGCGCCGCCGGCTGGTTCACTTCCCAGTCCTTCTGCGGTGCCAGGCGGATGCGCGCACCGTTCGCGCCGCCGCGCTTGTCCGAACCGCGGAACGTCGAGGCCGACGCCCATGCGGTCGACACGAGCTGCGCGACCGACAGGCCCGACGCAAGCACCTTCGCCTTCAGCGCCGCGACGTCCGCGTCATCGATCAGCGTGTGGTCGACGGCCGGGATCGGGTCCTGCCACAGCAGTGCCTCGGCCGGCACATCCGGGCCGAGATAGCGCGAACGCGGACCCATGTCGCGGTGCGTGAGCTTGAACCAGGCGCGCGCGAACGCGTCGGCGAACTCGGCCGGGTTCTCGTAGAAGCGGCGCGAGATCTTCTCGTAGGCCGGATCGAAACGCAGCGACAGGTCGGTCGTCAGCATCGTCGGACGATGCTTCTTCGACGCGTCGAACGCGTCGGGAATCACTTCGTCGGCGCCCTTCGCGACCCACTGGTGCGCACCGGCCGGGCTCTTCGTCAGTTCCCATTCGTAGCTGAACAGGTGCTTGAAGAAGTCATTGCTCCATTTCGTCGGCGTCGACGTCCACGTGACTTCGAGGCCGCTCGTGATCGCATCGTGGCCCTTGCCCGACGCGTACGCGCTCTTCCAGCCGAGACCCTGCTGCTCGATGCTCGCCGCTTCCGGCTCCGCACCGACGTCCGATGCGGGGCCCGCGCCGTGCGTCTTGCCGAACGTGTGGCCGCCGGCGATCAGCGCGACCGTCTCTTCGTCGTTCATCGCCATCCGCGCGAACGTCTCGCGGATGTCACGCGCCGCCGCGACCGGGTCGGGGTTGCCGTCCGGGCCTTCCGGGTTCACGTAGATGAGGCCCATCTGCACGGCCGCGAGCGGGTTCTCGAGATCACGGTCGCCCGAGTAACGGCTGTTCGGGCCGCCGCTCAGTTCCAGCCAGATCTTTTCCGAACCCCAGTAGACGTCGTCCGGTTCCCACGTGTCGACACGGCCGCCCGCGTAACCGAAGGTCTTGAAGCCCATCGATTCGAGCGCGACGTTGCCGGTCAGGATCAGCAGGTCGGCCCACGAGATGTTGCGGCCGTACTTCTGCTTGATCGGCCACAGCAGCCGGCGCGCCTTGTCGAGGTTCGCGTTGTCCGGCCAGCTGTTCAGCGGCGCGAAGCGCTGCTGCCCGCCGCCCGCGCCGCCGCGGCCGTCGGCGGTCCGGTACGTACCGGCGCTATGCCAGGCCATCCGGATGAACAGGCCGCCGTAGTGGCCGAAGTCGGCCGGCCACCAGTCCTGCGACGTCGTCATCAGCGCCTGCAGGTCGCGCTTGAGCGCCGCGAGGTCCAGCTTTCCGAATGCTTGCGCGTAGTCGAAATCCTTGTCCATCGGATCGGACAACGCCGAGTGCCGGTGGAGGATGTTGAGGTTCAGCTGGTTCGGCCACCAGTCCTTGTTCGACGTGCCGCCGGCCGCCGTGTGGTTGAACGGACATTTCGATTCGGTCGACATGCTTTTTCTCCTTTACTTGCTCGTAGGCCCCCACTTGCCGGGCGCGGTTCGTGGAGCACTGCGGGGGGGTGAAACGCAACAGGGTGTTCTGTCGTGCTACGGGGTGTCAGGCGCGGCTTTCGATGCGGCTTTCGGGACTTCGGACATGCCATGCTCCCTGATGGCTGAACGGCGGGCACATCGGGGAACACTGACCGGCGTGCGACGGCACTCATCCGCCGTACACACGGTCCGCCAGGTACGCGAACGCAATCGGGCGCAAGCTGCGGGCCGCCGCCTTGGCACGATTTACGACCTCGTTGCGCGACGGGATGTTCCGCTGCGCGTGCTGCAATACCGACCGCATCATGACATCCTCCTTTGACGCTTGCATTCAGCGTGCGAATCGGGCTTTCGATCCGACGCCGATCCATGTAGCGCATTCTATTTACATCTATCAAATTATTGAATTTGATAAATTTAATCTATGCAATAGGAAAAAATAAACGGGGCCGCAAGACCCCGTTCATCGCGCTGTCACGCATGCATGCAGCAGTTGTGGTCAGTTCATCGTCGCCGGCATGTCGAGCTTCGCGACGCCCGGCAGGTCGCACGCGGCGATCGCCTCGCTGATCGCGTCGATCGCGGGCATCCGCGTGAAGCTCTTGCGCCACACCAGCACGACGCGGCGATCCGGCACCGGTTCGTTGAAGGGCACGTACGACAGCAGCTCGGCGTCGGGGCCGTTCGCGCGCGGGCCGACCTCGGCGACCGACATCCGCGGCAGCACCGTGATGCCGACGCCACTCGCGACCATGTGGCGAATCGTCTCGAGCGACGAGCCCTCGAAGGTCTTCTGGATGCCGTCGGCCGTCTGCGAGAAGCGCATCAGTTCCGGGCACACGCCCAGCACGTGGTCGCGGAAGCAGTGGCCGTTGCCGAGCAGCAGCATGGTTTCCTGCTTCAGGTCCTCGGCGTCGATCTCGGCGCGCTTTTCCCACGGATGTCCTGCCGGCAGCGCGACGACGAACGGCTCGTCGTACAGCGGCCGCACCATCAGGCCGGTTTCGGGGAATGGCAGCGCCATGATCGCGGCGTCGATCTCGCCCTGCTTCAGCAGTTCGAGCAGCTTCAGTGTGTAGTTCTCCTGCAGCATCAGCGGCATCTGCGGCACGCGCTGGATCATCTGCTTGACGAGCGTCGGCAGCAGGTACGGCCCGATCGTGTAGATCACGCCGAGACGGAACGGGCCGACGAGCGGGTCCTTGCCCTGCTTCGCGATCTCCTTGATCGCGAAGGTCTGCTCGAGCACGCGCTGCGCCTGCGTGACGATCTGGTCGCCGATCGGCGTCACGCTCACTTCGCTCGCGCCGCGCTCGAAGATCTGCACGTTGAGCTCGTCTTCCAGCTTCTTGATCGCCACCGATAGCGTCGGCTGGCTCACGAAGCATGCTTCGGCCGCGCGACCGAAATGCCGCTCGCGCGCGACCGCGACGATGTATTTCAGTTCAGTCAGGGTCATTGTGGGTCAATCAGGGATATACAGGCGATAGGTTTAATTTATACACCCACTGGCACCGGTTCGCCAAGTTTCTCAGCATCGCAATGCGCCGATTACGCGCCGAATGGCGGTTTTGAATCCGTCCCCGAATGCGCCGGCCAGGTCTTCGATCACGCCTTCAGATACTGCTCCCGCGCGCCGAGCCAGCGGGCGAGATGCTGCGTGACCACGTCGGGATACGCGGCGATCAGCCGCGCCGCGGCGTCGCGGGCCGGGTCGATCAGCCAGCCGTCGGTCTCGAGGCTCGCGAAGCGCAGCATCGCCGCGCCGGACTGGCGCGCGCCGAGGAATTCGCCTGGGCCGCGAATCTCGAGGTCGCGTCGCGCGATCTCGAAGCCATCGGTCGTCTCGCGCATCGTCTTCAGCCGCTCGCGGCCGGTGAGCGACAGCGGACCCGTATACAGCAGCACGCACACCGACGCCGCGGTGCCGCGCCCGACACGCCCGCGCAGCTGGTGCAACTGCGCGAGGCCGAAGCGCTCCGCGTGCTCGATCACCATCAGCGACGCGTTCGGCACGTCGACACCGACCTCGATCACGGTCGTCGCGACGAGCAGCTGCACGTCGTTGCGCGTGAACGCTTCCATCACGGCCGCCTTGTCGGCCGGCGACAGCCGGCCGTGCACGAGCCCCACCTTCAGTTCGGGGAGCGCCTCGGCCAGCGTCTCGTAGGTTTCGACGGCCGTCTGCAGCTGCAGCGTCTCGCTTTCCTCGATCAGCGGGCACACCCAGTACACCTGGCGCCCGGTCAGCGCGGCCTCGCGCACGCGGGCGATCACCTCCTCGCGCCGCGCGTCGCCGACGAGGCGCGTCAGCACCGGCGTGCGGCCCGGCGGCAGTTCGTCGATCGTCGAGACTTCGAGATCCGCGTAGTACGTCATCGCGAGCGTGCGCGGAATCGGCGTGGCCGACATCATCAGCTGGTGCGGCTGGAAATCGCGCGCGCCGTTGGCCGCGTTCGCGGCCTTCGCGCGCAACGCGAGACGCTGCTCGACGCCGAAGCGATGCTGCTCGTCGACGATCACGAGGCCGAGCCGCGCGAACTCGACGGTGTCCTGGATGATCGCGTGCGTGCCGATCACGAGCTGCGCGGTGCCGAGCGCCGCGGCCTCGATCGCCGCGCGCTTCTCCTTCGCCTTCAGGCTGCCCGCGAGCCATGCGACCGACACGCCGAGCGGCTCGAGCCATGCGCGCAGCTTGCGCGCGTGCTGTTCCGCGAGGATTTCGGTCGGCGCCATCAGCGCGGCCTGGTAGCCGGCGTCGATCGCCTGCGTCGCGGCCAGCGCCGCGACGACGGTCTTGCCGCTGCCGACGTCGCCCTGCAGCAGCCGCTGCATCGGGTGCGCGAGCGTGAGGTCACGCGCGATCTCGTCGACGACACGCGACTGCGCGCCGGTCAGCGTGAACGGCAGCGCCGCGTAGAGACGGGTCGTCAGCGCATCGGCATCGGCCGCGGTGCGGCGCGGCATCGCGGGCGCCGCGCGCGTGCGGCGCTCCTCGTGCGCGCGCTTGAGCGACAGCTGCTGCGCGAGCAGTTCCTCGAACTTGATGCGCGTCCACGCCGGATGCGAGCCGTCCATCAGCGCGGCTTCGTCGGAATCGACGCCCGGGTGGTGCAGGATGCGCACGGCCTGCGCGAGCGTCGGCACGCCGAGCGGCTTCAGGTAGTCGCGCTCGATCTCGGGCGGCAGCAGCTCGGGCAGCGGCGTGCGCTCGACCGCGTTCTCGATCGCCTTGCGCAGATACGCCTGCGACACGCCGGCCGTGCTCGGATAGACGGGCGTGAGCACCTGCGGCAACGGCGCATCGGCCTCGACGACGCGCACGGCCGGATGCACCATCTCCATCCCGAAGAAGCCTCCGCGCACGTCGCCGCGCACGCGCAGCCGCTGGCCGACGGCCATCTGCTTGACCTGCGAGCCGTAGAAATTCAGGAAGCGCAGCACGAGCTGCTCGCCGTCGTCGTCCTGGATCTTCACGACGAGCTGGCGCCGCGGCCGGTACGCGACCTCGTTGTCGAACACGACGCCTTCGGTCTGCGCGATGCCGCCCGGCAGCAGCTCGCCGATCGGCGTAAGCGTGGTTTCGTCCTCGTAGCGCATCGGCAGATGCAGCACGAGATCGATCGAGCGCGTGAGGCCGAGCTTCGCGAGTTTGTCGACGGTCTTCACGGGTTTGTCGGCGGCCGGCTTCTTCTTGCGCTTCGCGCCGGATGCGCCCACGGCACCCGCCCCGCCCGCTTCGTCGCTGCCCGCGCCCGGTTCGACGTCGGGCGCGGCGGCGGCCGGCTGCGCGAGCCGCCCGTCGGTGCCGCGCTTCGGGCCCGCGCGACGCGGCGCGGCACTTTGCGGCGCGGTGCCGCGCGCCGTTGAATCGCGCTCCCCCGTGCTTCGCGCGGGTGACGCGGCATCGTC
Organism: Burkholderia sp. Bp9031; assembly: GCF_003857965.1. Lineage (NCBI taxonomy): Bacteria > Pseudomonadati > Pseudomonadota > Betaproteobacteria > Burkholderiales > Burkholderiaceae > Burkholderia > Burkholderia sp. Bp9031. The sequence goes on along the minus strand of NZ_QTPW01000017.1, from coordinate 47,026 downwards.
CGCGTCGAACGGATCGGCGGAATCGGCAACGGCGGCGGAGGAACGGCGTGGTGACACAGGCATCGGATCGTCTGGGTGCTTCGCAAGGCAAGTACAATAGCGGCTTTCACGTCGTCCGAACGAACGACGCCGGCCAGGCCGCGCATCCCGCCATCATAGCGGCTCGCGCGCCCCATTTATGCGTTTCCGCCCTGTCGGCGGCGCCCGCCGGCCGTTTCGAACCAGCCCGCATGTTCACGCTTTCCGATTTCGATTTCAATCTGCCGCCCGAGCTGATTGCGCAAACCGCGCTGCCCGACCGCACCGCGAGCCGCCTGCTCGAGGTCGATGGCACCGCCGAGCCCGCGCGCCTCGTCGACCGCCGCTTCGCCGAGCTGCCGTCGTGCATCGCACCCGGCGACCTGCTCGTGTTCAACGATACCAAGGTGCTGAAGGCGCGTTTCTTCGGCCAGAAGGCCAGCGGCGGCAAGATCGAGGTGCTGATCGAGCGCGTGACCGGCACGCACACGGCGCTCGCGCAGATCCGCGCGAGCAAGTCGCCGGGCGCCGGCACGACGCTGCGCCTCGCCGACGCGTTCGACGTGACGGTCGGCGAGCGCGTCGAGCCGTTCTTCACGCTGCACTTCCCGCAGCCGTGCCTCGCGCTGATCGAGCAGCACGGCCGCCTGCCGCTGCCGCCGTACATCGAGCACGACGCCGACGCGAACGACGAGACGCGCTACCAGACCGTCTACGCGAGCAACCCGGGCGCGGTCGCGGCGCCTACGGCCGGGCTCCATTTCGACCAGCCGCTGCTGGAGAAGCTCGATGCGATGGGCGTCGAGCGCGCGACGCTGACGCTGCACGTGGGCGCCGGCACGTTCCAGCCGGTGCGCGTCGAGAACCTCGCCGAGCACAAGATGCACAGCGAGTGGTACGACCTGCCGCAGTCGCTCGTCGACAAGATCGCCGCGACCCGCGCGCGCGGCGGCAACGTGATCGCGGTCGGCACGACGTCGATGCGCGCGCTCGAAGCCGCGGCGCGCAGCGCCGACGAAGCGGGCCGCCCGCTCGCGGCGGCGCAGGCGGAGACCGACATCTTCATCACGCCCGGCTACCGTTTTCGCGTGGTCGACCGGCTCGTCACGAACTTCCACCTGCCGAAGTCGACGCTGCTGATGCTGGTGTCGGCGTTCGCGGGCGTCGAGACGATCCGCGCCGCGTACCGGCACGCAATCGACGAACGCTACCGCTTCTTCAGCTACGGCGACGCGATGCTGCTCACGCGGCGCGACACGCCGGAGTCGCCGCGCGTGTAAGCGCCACGACACGACCGGCACGACGGCCCGCGCACAGCGCGGCCGCCGTGCCCCCGGTTTCCCGCTGCGCGCGCTACGATGGCGCGCATCCGCTTTCCCCCGCCGCCGGGTTCCCGGCGGCGTTTCCAACATGCGCCGGACTGTTCTCCGGTGGCAAGGAGAATGACGCGATGACCGAAGGTTCATCCCACGATACGCACGCGCCCGTGCAGGACCGCCCCGCCAACGGGCTCGAATTCGAACTGCTGACGACCGACGGCCATGCACGCCGCGGCCGCGTGAAGCTCAACCATGGCGTGGTCGAGACGCCGATCTTCATGCCGGTCGGCACGTACGGCACCGTGAAGGCGATCCAGCCGCGCGAGCTGCACGAGATCAACGCGCAGATCATCCTCGGCAACACGTTCCACCTGTGGCTGCGTCCGGGCCTCGACACGATCGACGCGCACGGCGGCCTGCACGGCTTCATGGGCTGGAACAAGCCGATCCTGACCGACTCGGGCGGCTTCCAGGTGTTCTCGCTCGGCGACCTGCGCAAGATCACCGAGGACGGCGTGACGTTCGCGTCGCCGATCAACGGCGACAAGCTCTTCCTGTCGCCGGAAGTATCGATGCAGATCCAGAAGGTGCTGAACTCCGACATCGTGATGCAGTTCGACGAATGCACGCCGTACGCGACCAACGGCGTGCCGACGACGCACAAGGAAGCGGCCGAGTCGATGCGCATGTCGCTGCGCTGGGCGAAGCGTTCGCTCGACGAGTTCGACCGGCTCGGCAACCCGAATGCCCTGTTCGGGATCGTCCAGGGCGGGATGTTCGAGGACCTGCGCGACGAATCGCTCGCAGGCCTGTCGGAACTCGGCTTCCACGGCCTCGCGATCGGCGGGCTGTCGGTCGGCGAGCCGAAGGAAGACATGATGCGCGTGCTGCGGCACGTCGGCCCGAAGCTGCCGGCCAACAAGCCGCACTACCTGATGGGCGTCGGCACGCCGGAGGACCTGGTCGAGGGCGTCGCGAACGGCATCGACATGTTCGACTGCGTGATGCCGACCCGCAACGCGCGCAACGGGTGGCTCTTCACGCGCTTCGGCGACGTGAAGATCCGCAACGCGACGCACAAGAACGCGCTGAAGCCGCTCGATGCGAGCTGCACCTGCTACACGTGCCAAAACTTCTCGCGCGGCTACCTGCATCACCTGCACCGCGTCGGCGAAATCCTCGGCGCGCAGTTGAACACGATCCACAACCTGCACTACTACCTGCAACTGATGAGCGAGATCCGCGACGCGATCGAGACCCATACGTTCGATGCGTTCCGGCAGCGCTTCGCGGAGGACCGCGCGAGAGGGGTCGACTGACGGGCCGGCTGCCCACCATATGGGACGTGTACTAAATAACGCGTTCCAGGTACCAGTCACGACCGCCGAATATTACAATTGCCTTTCCAAACGAGTCGCAACGGTGTCGTTTCATGCTTTAACAGCTTGATCCGAAAGCGCATTTGCTGCGCCGTTCGCGCATGGGGCCGGTGGTAGAATAACCGGCTTATTTTTCGATCTTCCCCTACGGAGAGACCAACGTGCCGTTCATTTCCAATGCCTTCGCGCAAGGTGCCGGTGGCGCCGAATCGAGCCTGATGAGCTTCCTGCCGCTCATTCTGATGTTCGCGGTGCTCTACTTCATCATGATTCGTCCGCAGATGAAGCGCCAGAAGGAACACCGCAACATGCTCGCGGCCATGGCGAAGGGCGACGAAGTCGTCACGAGCGGCGGCCTCGTCGGCAAGGTGACGAAGGTCACCGAAGGCTACATCGGCGTCGAAATCGCCGAAGGCACCGAAATCACCGTGCAGAAGGCTGCCGTCACGACCATTCTGCCGAAGGGCACGATCAAGTCGCTGTAAGGCTTTCACCGAGCGTCCGGCTCCCCGCGCCGTGCCCGCCTGAGAGAGCGGGCCGCCGCGGCGCCGGACGCGACGCTTTCACGCCAACCACCCGTTCGGCCCCCTCATGAATCGTTATCCACTCTGGAAATATGTCGTGATGGTCGTGGCGCTCGCCATCGGCTTTCTGTACACATTGCCCAACTTCTTCGGCGAAGCGCCGGCGGTGCAGGTATCGAGCGGCAAGGCCACGGTCAAGCTCGACTCGACCACGCTGACCCAGGTCGAATCCGCGCTCGCGTCCGCACAGATCAAGCCAGACGACGTCACCTTCGAGAACACGGCGTCCAACGCGAACATCCGCGTGCGCCTGAAGGACACCGATACGCAGCTGCGCGTCAAGGACCTGCTGCAGAAATCGCTGAACGCCGATCCGAACGATCCGCAGTACGTCGTCGCACTGAACCTGCAGAGCGCGTCGCCGCGCTGGCTGACCGCGCTGCACGCACTGCCGATGTATCTCGGCCTCGACCTGCGCGGCGGTGTCCACTTCCTGCTTCAGGTCGACATGACGGGCGCGCTCACGAAGAAGCTCGACTCCGACGCGTCCGACGCGCGCACGCTGCTGCGTGACAAGAACATCCGCGACGGCGGCGTGAGCCGCGTCGACCAGTCCGTCGTCGTCAACTTCAGCGATGCGCAAACGGCCGAAGACGCCCGCAAGGTGCTCGCCGCGTCGGTCACCGAACTGCAATGGGCGACCCAGCCCGGCGGCGGCGGCACGCAGGTCGTCGGCACGTTCACGCCGGCCGTGCAGAAGGCCGTCGAGGACGCCGCGCTCAAGCAGAACCTGACGACGCTCCACAACCGCGTGAACGAACTCGGCGTGTCCGAGCCGATCCTCCAGCAGCAGGGCAGCGACCGTATCGTCGTCGAACTGCCGGGCGTGCAGGACACCGCGAAGGCGAAGGACATCATCGGCCGCACCGCGACGCTCGAGGCACGCCTCGCCGATCCGATCAACACGCACCCGAACCCGAACGACCCCGTGCCGCCGGGCGAGGAGCTGTTCACGCAGGGCAACCAGGCGCCCGTGCTGCTGAAGAAGGACGTGATCTTCACCGGCGACCGCATCATCGACGCGTCGGCCGGCTTCGACGAACACCAGCGTCCGTCGGTCAACATCCGCCTCGACTCGGCGGGCGGCCGCTCGGTGCGCGCGGTGTCGCGCGAGAACATCGGCAAGCCGATGGCGATGGTGCTGTTCGAGAAGGGCAAGGGCGAAGTGCTGACGGTCGCGACGATCCAGTCGGAACTCGGCGACCGCTTCCAGATCACGGGCCAGCCGACGCCGCAGGCCGCGGCCGACCTCGCGCTGCTGCTGCGCGCCGGTTCGCTCGCCGCCCCGATGGACATCATCGAGGAACGCACGATCGGCCCGAGCCTCGGCGCGGACAACATCAAGATGGGCGTGCACTCGGTGATCTGGGGCTTCTGCGCGATCGCCGTGTTCATGATCGCGTACTACATGCTGTTCGGCGTGATCTCGGTGATCGGCCTGTCGGTGAACCTGCTGCTGCTCGTCGCGGTGCTGTCGCTGATGCAGGCAACGCTGACGCTGCCGGGTATCGCGGCAATCGCGCTCGCGCTCGGTATGGCGATCGACTCGAACGTGCTGATCAACGAGCGCGTGCGTGAAGAACTGCGCGCCGGCCAGCCGCCGCAGCTCGCGATCCAGTCCGGCTACGCGCACGCGTGGGCGACGATTCTCGACTCGAACGTCACGACGCTGATCGCCGGCCTCGCGCTGCTCGCGTTCGGCTCGGGCCCGGTTCGCGCGTTCGCGATCGTGCACTGCCTCGGCATCCTGACGTCGATGTTCTCCGCGGTGTTCTTCTCGCGCGGGATCGTCAACCTCTGGTACGGCGGCCGCAAAAAGCTGAAGTCGCTCGCGATCGGCCAGGTGTGGAAGCCGGAAGGCGCCACCGCCGGCGCATCGTTCGCCGCGGCCGACGAATCGACCGACACCGCGCGCGCCGCGAAGCTCGCCGCACCCGCGAAGGGCAACGCACCGCGCGCCGGCAAGCCGCAACTGCGCAACCGCGCGCAGCAAGGCGTGTCGCCGAAGAAACCGGGCTCGACCCAATAAGGCCCCGGAGACGAAGCCATGGAATTTTTCCGCATCCGTAAAGACATTCCGTTCATGCGGCACGCGCTGGTGTTCAACGTGATCTCGCTGGTCACGTTCCTCGCCGCCGTGTTCTTCCTGTTCCACCGCGGGCTGCACCTGTCCGTCGAATTCACCGGCGGGACGGTGATCGAGGTCCAGTACCAGCAGGCCGCGCAGCTCGAACCCGTGCGCGACACGCTCGGCAAGCTTGGCTACGCCGATGCGCAGGTGCAGAACTTCGGCACGTCGCGCAACGTGCTGATCCGCCTGCAGCTGAAGGAAGGCCTCACGTCCGCGCAACAGAGCGACCAGGTGATGACCGCGCTGAAGGCGCAGAGCCCCGACGTCTCGCTGCAGCGCGTCGAGTTCGTCGGCCCGCAGGTTGGCCGCGAACTCGCGACCGACGGCCTGCTCGCACTCGCGTGCGTGGTGATCGGCATCGTGATCTACCTGTCGATCCGCTTCGAATGGAAGTACGCGGTCGCCGGCATCATCGCGAACCTGCACGACGTCGTGATCATTCTCGGCTTCTTCGCGTTCTTCCAGTGGGAGTTCTCGCTGGCGGTGCTCGCGGCGATCCTCGCGGTGCTCGGCTACTCGGTCAACGAGTCGGTCGTCATCTTCGACCGGATCCGCGAAACGTTCCGCCGCGAACGCAGGATGAGCGTGCCGGAGGTGATCAACCACGCGATCACGACCACGATGTCGCGGACGATCATCACGCACACGTCGACGGAAATGATGGTGCTGTCGATGTTCTTCTTCGGCGGTCCGACGCTGCACTACTTCGCGCTCGCGCTGACGGTCGGCATCATGTTCGGCATCTACTCGTCGGTGTTCGTCGCGGGCTCGCTCGCGATGTGGCTCGGCATCAAGCGCGAAGACCTGATCAAGGACAAGAAGACCGCGCACGACCCGGACGATCCGAACGCGGGCGCGCAGGTTTAAGCGCCGCGCCGTTTCGGCTGATACCGCAAGGCCGGTCCCTCATGGACCGGCCTTTTTTCATGTGCGCGCCGCGCCCTCCTCCCACGGCGCGACGGCGTGCTGCCGCGATACTGCGAAGTCGATCTCTCCCGCGCGACGGATGCCTACGCACGCGATCACCGGAACCCGAACCGCCGCCGCAGCACGACCAGCGCCGCGAGGCTCAGCACGGCCGCGAACATCAGGTAGAAACTCGGCGCGGTCTTCATCCCGGTCGCGCGGATCAGCCACGCGATGATGAACGGCCCGAAGCCGCCGAAGATCGTCACCGCGACGTTATAGGCGAGCGACATCCCGGTCGTGCGCGTCTGCACCGGAAACACTTCGGACAGCAGGCCCGGCAGCGCCGCGAAATAGCCGGTCATCAGGAACGCGAGCAGCACCTGCAGCGCGATCAGCGTGCCGAAGCCCGGATGCGCGACCAGATACGCGAACGCCGGATAGATCAGCACGAGAATGCCGACCGCCGGCGCGAACATCACCCGCACGCGGCCGTAACGATCCGACCAGTGGCCGACGAGCGGCGCGAACGCCATCTGGATCACGCCGACGACGAGGATCGCCGCGAACGCGGCCGACGGCGCGAGGCCGAGCTGCTTCACGCCGTAGGTCGGCATGAACAGCACGAGATAGGTCGCCACGGTGCCGAGCACCACCACGCCCATCGCGGCGACGAGCCGCGCCTTGTGCGTCGCGAACGTGTCGCGCAACGGGCTCGCGGTGCTTTCGGCCGCGAGGAACTCGGGCGTCTCGTCGACCTTCGAGCGGATGTAGTAAGCGACGGGCCCGAGCAGCAGCCCGAAGAAGAACGGAATGCGCCAGCCCCACGCGGCCATCTGGTCGGCCGTAAGCTGTGCGTTCAGCACGGTGCCGAAGCCCGCGGCGAGCAGCGTCGTGAGACCCTGGCTCGCGACCTGCCAGCTCGCGAAGAAGCCGCGCCGGCCCGGCACGTGTTCGGCGAGGAACGCGGTCGCGCTGCCGAACTCGCCGCCCGCCGAGAAGCCCTGCATCAGCCGCGCGGCGACGAGGATCAGCGGCGCGGCGACGCCGATCGTCTGGTAGGTCGGCAGCACCGCGATGACGAGCGTACCGGCCATCATCAGCAGGATCGACAGCGTGAGTGCGGCCTTGCGGCCCGCGCGGTCGGCGTACGCGCCGAGCACGATCGCGCCGAGCGGGCGCATGAAGAACGACACGCCGAACGTGCCGAGCGTGAGCAGCAGCGACACGGTGTCGTTGCCTGCCGGAAAGAACAGCTTCGAGATCGTCACCGCGAAGAAGCCGTAGACGACGAGATCGAACCATTCGAGCGCGTTGCCGATCGACGCGGCGACCACCGCGCGCCACACGCGCGGCGACGAAGCAATGGAGCTGGACTGCGTGACGGCGTGCATCGGCGATCTCCTTGTCGTTGTACGTTCTGTCCGACGCGTCCGATCTCGCGCCGCGAGCTGTGCCGACGATTATAGGCGCGCAAAAAAAAACCGCCGCGCCCCCGGAAACGGGAGCGCGGCGGCTGGCACGCGGCGGGCCGGCGGCGTGACGCGAGCCGGCCCGGTCGGGCGCGTTACTGCTGCTTGACGGCTTCGGCCGTGATCAGCAGCTTCGTCTTCATCTTGAAGCCGTACTGCTTGCCATAGTCGAGGCCGAAATCGTCGCGGCTGAATTCGCCGACCGCATCGACGCCACACACTTCACGCTTGAGCATCGGGTGCGGCATGCACTTGAGCGAATCGATCTTCAGCGTCAGCGGCTTGGTGACGCCGTGCAGCGTCAGGCTGCCGACCACCGACACCGGCTTGTCGCCGTCGAACTTGATCGTGCCCTTGTAGTTTGCTTGCGGGAACTTGGTTGCGTCGAAGAATTCGGCCGTCTGCAGGTGCTCGTCGAGCTTCGCGCTGCCCGTGTGGATCGATGCGATGTCGGTCGTCACGTCGACCGTACCCGTCTTCGCCGCGCGGTCGAGCGTCACGGTGCCGCTCGACTTGTCGAACTTGCCGCGCCAGACCGACAGGCCGCCGAAGTGGTCGGCCTCGAAGCTCGGGTACGTGTGGCTCGGGTCGAACTGGTACGTCGCACTGTCGGCGAACGCCGAGAACGACAGCGACGCGGCCAGCGCGCCCGCGGCGATGATCAGATGCTTTTTCAAACTCATTCTCCTTGGAACAGCGCCGCGCCCTCGCGCGGCATTCGGGTGATGCGACAGCCCGCCGCTCACTTCGTGGCGACGAGATGGAACTTGATCTGCACGTCGTCGGCGACGATCGACGTGTCCTTCCACTCGCCGGTGCCGACGTTGAACGCCGAACGCTTGATCGGCAGCACGCCGTCGAAGGTCTGCGTCGCGCCGTTCTGCGTGACCGTGACGGGCACCGTGATGGTCTCGGACTTGCCCTTGATCGTCAGCTTGCCGGTCACGTTGTATTTGTTGCCGCCGGCCGGCGCGATCGCCGACGACGCGAAGGTCGCCTGCGGATACGCCTTCGCGTCGAACCAGTCCTTGCCCGCGACCTGGTCGTTGTACATCTTGTCGCCGAGATCGAAGCTCGCGATGTCGATCGTCATTTGCGCGCTGCCCTGCGCGGCCTTCGCCGGATCGAACTTCACCTGCGCGGAAAACTTCTTGAATGCGCCTTCGGTCGGCACGTTCATCTGCTTCGAGACGGCCGACACCTTGCTCTTCGCGAGGTCGACGTCGGCGTGCGCCGCGGCCGACGCGACAAGTGACACCGCGGCGAACGCGGTCAGCATGGAGCGGGAGAAAGACACTTTCATGGGATCCTTCATTTGGCAAAGGGAAGCATCCGCGACAGCAAGCCGTCGCGGTCCAACATCTGGTGCTTGAGCGCCGCGAGCACGTGCAGCGAGACGAGCGCAAGCAAAATGTAATTCAAGGACACGTGAAGCGTCTTGAAGGTTTCCTTCAGCACCGGATCGGGATCGATCAGGCGCGGCAGCGGCACGATGCCGAGGTACACGACCGGGATGTTCGACGCCGAGCTGTACAGGTAGCCGGTCATCGGAATCACGAGCATCAGCACGTACAGCAGGATGTGCACGCCGTGCGACGCCGCACGCTGCCACGCCGGCGTATCGCCCGGCAGCGCGGGCGCCGCGTGAGTCGCACGCCACAGCACGCGCACGACGGCCAGCGCGAATGCCGTCACGCCGATCCACTTGTGCCACGAGAAGTACTTCAGCTTGGTCGGCGTGAAACCGGGGATGTCGGTCATCACCCAGCCGAGCGCGAAGCCGCAGATGATCAGCAGCGCGATCAGCCAGTGCAGCGCGATCGCGGTCTGCGTGTAACGTGCCGGCCTGGCCGGCAGCGAATTCGATGCCATCTTGGATTCCTCAGTTGAGCGAACGGCTGCGCCGGTAAATTCGTCCGACGCTTGTCAAGGGCGCCATGCTACCGCAACCTTTTGTCACGCGCGGACTCTGAGGACAGGCTCGCCAGCCGGCTGCCACGTTCGCGTCAGGTTACCGAACGGTCACAATAAACACGGGCGTTGACACCGCGAAAAGGCCGTTTTGGTAAGATTGGCGCGGGTTCCGGCCCCGTCGACGCACGCATCTGCCGTCACGCAACCACCTTCTCCATGCAACGATACGACCTGATTGCCTGCCACGAATGCGACGCACTGTTGCATAAACCGCGCCTCAGCGGCCGCGAAATCGCGCGCTGTCCGCGTTGCGACGCGCTGCTCTATCGCAACAGCACCACGCAGATCGAGCGAATCACCGCGCTCGCGGTCGCGGCGCTGGTCACGTTCGTCATCGCGCAGACGTTCCCGATTCTCGAAATGGACCTGAACGGCACCCGCGTGCAGACGACGCTGATCGGCGCGATCGATGCGCTGTGGCACCAGGACATGGCGGTCGTCGGCGTGATGGTGTTCTGCTCGACCGTGCTGTTCCCGCTCGTCGAGATGGCCGCGCTGCTTTACGTGCTGCTGCCGATCCGCCGCGGTGTCGTGCCGCCTGGCCTCAACCTCGTGCTGCGCATGATCCAGCTCGTGCGGCCGTGGGGCATGATCGAGGTGTTCATGCTCGGCATCCTCGTGACGATCGTGAAGATGGTGAGTCTCGCAAGGGTCGTTCCCGACGCCGCGCTGTTCGCGTTCGGCGCGCTCACGCTGATGACCGCCGTCGTGCTGATGTTCGATCCGCGCACGCTGTGGGACATCGCCGACGACCTGCGCGCCGGCCGCTCGCCCGCGCGGCCCGACGACGCCACGCCGCTGCCGCAAGGTCCCCGCCGATGACGACACCGACCGCCGCCCGCGAGGGCTACGCCAGCTGCCACGCGTGCGGGCTCGTGCAGACGATCGATCATCCGCACGCGCATTGCGCGCGCTGCGGCAGCGCGCTCCATTTCCGTACGCCGAACAGCATCATGCGCACCTGGGCGCTGCTGATCGCGGCCGCGATCCTCTATATCCCGGCGAACCTGCTGCCGATCCTGCACACGTCGTCGATCGTCGGCTCGCAGGAAGACACGATCATGAGCGGCGTCATCTATTTCTGGACATCGGGCGACTGGCCGCTCGCCGTCGTCGTGTTCGTCGCCAGCGTCCTCGTGCCGATGCTCAAGCTCGGCGTGCTGACGATCCTCGTGACCAGCGCGCAGCGGCGCGCCGCGTGGCGGCCGCTGCAGCGCACGCGCCTGTTCCGGATCGTCGAGCGGATCGGCCGCTGGTCGATGCTCGACATCTTCGTCGTGACGCTGACCGTCGCGCTCGTCCATTTCCGTTCGCTCGCCGTGATCACGGCCGGCCCCGGCGCGCTCGCGTTCGGCTCGGTCGTGATCCTGACGATGCTCGCGTCGATGCAGTTCGATCCCCGCCTGATCTGGGATCCAGTCGAAACCTCAGGGAAACACCATGAATAGTCCGCAAGGCCCGCAGCACGACGCGTCCCGGCCACCCGATCCGGCGATCTCGACGAAAGGCGGCTGGCTGCCGTCGCTCGTCTGGCTCGTGCCGCTGATCGCCGCGCTGATCGGCATCGGCCTCGTGATCAAGTCCGTGCGCGAGCGCGGCCCGGAAATCTCGATCAGCTTCCACAGCGCGGAAGGGCTCGAGCCGGGCAAGACGCAGGTCAAGTACAAGGACGTCGAGATCGGCATGGTCAAGACGATCAAGCTGTCGAAGGACCTGTCGCGCGTGCTCGTCCAGGTGCAGCTGAAGAAGGAAGCCGAGGACTTCGCGGTCAAGGGCTCGCGCTTCTGGATCGTGCGTCCGCGCGTCGGCACGACCGGCGTGTCGGGGCTCGGCACGCTGCTGTCGGGCGCGTACATCGGCGTCGACGCCGGCCACGGGCAGGACACGCAGAGCGACTTCACGGGCCTCGAGACGCCGCCGGCCGTGACCGGCGACCAGAAGGGCACCCAGTATGTGCTGCGCGGCGATTCGCTCGGCTCAGTCGACATCGGTTCGCCCATCTACTACCGCCGCGTGCAGGTCGGCCAGGTGGTCGGCTTCTCGCTCGACAAGGACGGCACGGGCGTCACGTTCAACGTGTTCGTCAACGCGCCGTACGACCAGTACGTCGGCGTGAACTCGCGCTGGTGGCAGGCGAGCGGCGTCGACCTGCGGCTCGATTCGAGCGGCCTGAAACTGAACACGCAGTCGCTCGCGACGGTGATCCTCGGCGGCATCGCGTTCCAGACGCCGCCGAACCAGGACAGCGGCGCAACCGCTCCGAACAACACGACCTTCCGCCTCGGCTCCGACGAGGCCGACGCGATGCGCGACCCGGACGGCCAGCCGCTGCAGGTCGTGATGAACTTCAACCAGTCGCTGCGCGGGCTTGCCGTCGGCGCGCCGGTCGATTTCCGCGGCATCGTGCTCGGCGAAGTGACGAACATCGGCATCGACTTCGATCCGAAGACCAAGAACTTCCTGATGCCGGTGACGATGAACATCTATCCGGAGCGGCTCGGCCGGCGTTTCCGCGAAACGATCGAGAGCAAGGGCGAACCGGCCCGCCGCGAGATCGTCGAGCGCCTCGTCAAGCACGGGCTGCGCGGCCAGCTGCGCACCGGCAACCTGCTGACGAGCCAGCTGTACGTCGCGCTCGACTTCTTCCCGAAGGCGCCGGCCGTGACGATCGACGCGGCGCGCCAGCCGCTCGAGCTGCCGACCGTGCCGAACACGCTCGACGAGCTGCAGCTGCAGGTCGCCGACATCGCGAAGAAGCTCGACAAGGTGCCGTTCGACCAGATCGGCGCGAACCTGAACAGCGCGCTGTCGAACGCCGACAAGCTGTTCAAGCAGCTCGACACGCAGGTCGCGCCGGAAGCGCGCGACACGCTGTCGGCCGCGAAGCAGACCTTCTCGACCGCCGAGGCGACGCTGCAGCAGGATTCGCCGCTGCAGTCCGACGTGCGCGGCGCGCTGAAGGAGCTCACGCGCACGCTGCAATCGCTGAACGCGCTCGCCGACTATCTGGAGCGCCATCCCGAATCGCTGCTCAAGGGCAAGCCAGGAGACCAACAATGACGACACGCGTGAACGGTTTCGCGAGCGGCGCGGCGGCGGCCTTCGCCGCACTCGCGCTCGCCGCGTGCAGCTCGCCGCCCGCGCGGTTCTATACGCTGAGCCCGGCCGACGCCGCGGCGCCCGTGCGCACCGCGCCCGCCAATCCGGCGTTCCTGATCGAGGTGCCGTCCGTCGGCGTGCCCGAGCAGGTCGCGAAGAACCAGCTCGTCGTGCAGAAGAACGCCGCGCAGGTCGACGTGCTCGAGCAGGAGCGCTGGGCCGCGCCGCCCGCCGACGAGATTCGCCGCGCGCTGTCCGACGATCTCGCCGCGCAGCTCGGCACGATCGACGTCGCGAATTCCGCGTATCCGGCCGGCGTGCCCGTCTATCGGATCAGCGTGAACGTGCAGCGCTTCGAGTCGTGGCCCGGCAAGCGTGCGGCGATCGATGCGGTGTGGAGCGTGCGCGCGCTCGGCACGCAGGCGGTGATGACGTGCCGCACGAGCGTCGCGGAACCGGTCGCCGACGGCTACGACGCGCTCGTTGCCGGACACCGGCGCGCACTGGACGTGATTGCAGCGCAGGCTGCGTCCGGCGTGCGCGCAATGGCCGCGCGGGGCGGTGCGACGGCGGCCTCGACCGCGTCCGGCAAGGCAACGTCCGCCGCGCCTGCCGTGCCCTGCCCGGCCAATCCGACGCCCGGCGACGACGCAGGCGCGACCGGCAAGTCCGGCGCGTAAGCGCACGGCGCGCGGCCCGGTGCATTCGCGCATGCGACCGCATGCGGCATGCGCCGCCCGATAGCCGTCATCGGCGGCGAACCGCGTGCGCGCGGCGCCGCGCACGCCAATTCGCCGCCATCGCCGTTCGGCCGACGCCGCACGGCATCCATCGGCCGAACGGCGGCTTTGCATTGTTTGTCAAAATCCGCCGGAACCGGCGCCACACACCGCGGTCGGCTTGCGTTTTCGCGCCCGATTGACGATCCTACGCACTTCCCGGCTTGCGCCGCCCGTCGTGCGCGCGAGCCAGCGGCGATCCGCCCGCGTCCGATCCGATCGCCACGCCTCCCGGGGCTCGCGCGCATCCGCGCGCGGCGCATCGGGGCAGCCGCATCGCGGATCGCCACGCGTCGTCCGGCTACGCGACCAGCCTCACCGTTCTCCCCGGCGCCGCGCCGTGTTCCCGGCCGGCATCCCGAACCCGCCCGTCCAGGGCTTTCGCTATTCCGTTTATGTTTCGTTCCCTGACGACCCTGATCAAGAAGTGGCGCGCGTCGCGCAATGCGGGCCACCAGCTCGATGCGCTGCTCGCGCATGCCGACGCGGACGTGTCGTACGCCGAGCGCAGCGAATGGCTGATCGAGCTCGCGCACTGGCTGCGCCGCAACGGCGCGATGCAGGCCGCGCAGGATGCGCCGGCCGAGCGCGATGCCGACACGCGCGCGTACCCGGCCCACGCGCGGCTGCGCTACCTGTTCCACGTGCTCGATCGCAATCCCGCGTGGAAATCGCATGCGGCGCGCATCCTGCGCGGGATCCTGCGCGAATGCGACGGCATCTCGCTGCTGTGCGATGCTGGGATGCCGGTGCATTCCGGCTTCTTCGGCGCGCTGTTCGAGCGGATCGACGCGTCGCTGATTCCGCCCGCGCCGAACCGCCGCGAGCTCGCGGCGCTGTTCACGCTGATGTTCCCGACGCCGGAAGACGCGCAATGGATCGATGCGCTGCCCGACGACCTGCTCGCGCGCCTCGCCGAGCTGATCTCGTTCGACGTCACCGACGAAGAGCGCCACGAGCCCGGCTCGTTCTCGCGCGACCTGCTGGCCGCGCTGCACAACCTGACCTGCCAGATCAGTTCGACCGGCCTGTCGCAGACGGTACGCAGCCGGCTGTCCGACGACGACGCGCGCAAGCCGCTCGAAACGCAGCCGTTCTATCGCCTGACGCGCGCAATGCTCGCGGTCGAAACCGCGCACGCGGCCGCCGAGGACGGCGGCGACGCGAGCAAGCTGCTGCACGAGGTGAACTACCTGCGCGTGCTGCTCGACGAATGCCGGATCGCGGTCGACGACGTGTTCGCGCACCTGTACCGCAATGGCGTGTCGGTCGACATCGTGTTCCAGGTCGAACGGATGCGCATGCGCATCCTGCGCGCGGAAATGCTGCTCAACGCATGGATGGCACGCGACGACCTGCGCGGGATGGCGCGCCTGACGGCCGAGCTCGTCGACGCGAACCAAAACAGCCAGAGCGTCACGCACCTCGTGCGCAGCAACTTCTCGCTGTTCGCGCGCAAGCTCGTCGAGACCAATGCCGACACCGGCGAGCACTACATCTCGCGCGGTCGCGCCGAGTACCTGAAGATGCTGCGGATGGCCGCGGGCGGCGGCCTCGTGACCGTCGCGACCGTGTGCGTGAAGTTCGCGATCACGGGCGCGCACCTGCAGTCGATGCTCGAAGGGCTGCTCGCGGGCGTCAACTACGCGGCCAGCTTCATGCTGATGCACTTCCTGCACTTCACGCTCGCGACCAAGCAGCCCGCGATGACCGCGCCGACGCTCGCACGCGAGCTCGACGACACCGGTCACGAGGAAGGCGTGAAGGCGTTCGTCGCGTCGGTGATCGCGCTGATCCGCACGCAAGCCGCGGCGATCTCCGGCAACGTGCTCGTCGTGCTGCCCGTGTGCCTGCTCGTGCAGCTGTTCGCGGGCAACCTGCTGCACGCGAACCTGATCTCGCCGGACAAGGCGCACGCGACACTGCATTCGTTCTCGCTGCTGGGCCCGACGCCGCTCTACGCAGCGCTCACGGGCGTGCTGCTGTGGGCGTCGAGCCTGCTCGCGGGCTGGGCCGACAACTGGTTCGTGCTGCACCGGGTCGGCGACGCGCTCACCTACAACCGCCGGCTGCGGCTCACGCTCGGCGCGTCGGGCGCCGCGAAGCTCGCGCACTTCTGCCGGTCGAACGTCGCAGGCGTGGTCGCCAACGTCGGCCTCGGCCTGATGCTCGGCCTGATCCCGGCGATCGTCACCGTGTTCCTGTTCCCGTTCGAGGTGCGGCACGTGACGCTGTCGGCCGGCTCGATCGGGATCGCGCTCGGCGTGCTCGGCAAGGATGCGTTGAGTACGCCCGAGCTGTGGTGGGCCTGCGCCGGCGTGCTGAGCATGGCGATCCTCAACGTGCTCGTGAGCTTCGCGCTCGCGTTCACGATGGCCGTGCGCTCGCGCAGCCTGCGCCGCACCAAGGTGCGCGCGCTGGTCGGCGCGATCGCGCGCACGGTCCTGTCGAAGCCGTCCGCGCTGTTCTGGCCGGCCGCCGTCCCGGCCGCGCGGGCCGGCCAGCCGGACTCGCACTGACCGTTCGACGCCGGCGCGGGCGCCGCCGCGCGGGCCGAGCGGCCCGCCGTCACGGCCGGTGCGCCCGCGCCGGCGCCCCAAATCGGACGCAACGCCCGCTCCAGCCGCCCGCGCCGCGTACAATAGTGGACTTTTGCACGTCCTCACCCGCCTTATGTCCTCGCCCACCCTGTACGAATTCTTCGCTCCCTGCCCGCGCGGCCTCGAAGCGGCGCTTGCCGCCGAGCTGGCCGAAATCGCCGGCCGCCATCTGGACGGCGCGCCGTTCACCGCGGGCGCGCAGGTGCCGGGCGGCGTTCATTTCCGTGGCGGCTGGGCCGCCGGCATGGCCGCGAACCTCCATTCGCGGATTGCGAGCCGGATCCTGCTGAAGATCGCACACCGCCCGTACCGCAACGAACAGGACGTCTACGCGCTCGCGCTCGAGCAGCCGTGGGAACGCTGGTTCGCGTCGACGCAGACGCTGCGCGTCGACATCACCGCGATCAAGTCGCCGCTGAAGAGCCTCGAATTCGCGACGCTGCGCGTGAAGGACGCGATCTGCGACCGGATGCGCGAGAAGACCGGCTCGCGGCCGAGCATCGACACCGGCGCGCCGGACGTGCGCGTGTTCGCGTTCCTGACGGCCAACGAGTGCACGCTGTACCTCGATACATCGGGCGAGCCGCTGTTCAAGCGCGGCTGGCGCCTCGACAAGGGCGCCGCGCCGCTGCGCGAGAACCTCGCGGCCGGCATCCTGCGCCTGACGGGCTGGACGCCCGGCACGCCGCTGTACGACCCGATGTGCGGCAGCGGCACGTTCCTCGCGGAAGCCGCGCAGATCGCGCTCGGCGTCGCGCCGGGCGTCGAGCGCCGCTTCGGCTTCGAAAAGCTCAAGCAGTACGACATCACCGCATGGCAGGGCCTGAAGGTCGCGGCGCTCGACGTGAAGCGCGCGGCGCGCGGCAAGCGCGATGCGCTCGGCGTGTACGGCAGCGACATCTCGGGCGACATGCTCGAGAAGGCGCGCGCGAACCTCGAGCGCGCGGGCGTGCCGTCGGTATGGCTCAAGCAGGTCGACGCGCGCGGGATGACGCCGCCGTGCGACGGCCCGGGCATCATCCTCGCGAACCCGCCGTACGGCGAGCGGATCGAGGTGCGCGGCCGCAGCGCGCGCGGCGAGGTGCGCGAGACGGGCCGCAACCGCGGCAACGACGACGCATTCCGCCGCACGCACACCGATGCGCCCGACAGCGAGTTCTTCAACGCGCTCGGCGATGCGCTCAAGCAGCGCTTCACAGGCTGGCAGGCGTTCCTGCTGACGTCGGACCGGTCGCTGCCGGGCCAGCTGCGGCTGCGCGAATCGGCGAAAACGCCGCTGTTCAACGGCGCGCTCGAATGCCGGCTGTTCCGCTTCGACCTGATCGCCGGCAGCGTGAAGGCACGCCCGGCCGCGCCGGAAGGCGACGCCTGACGCGCCCACACCCCGCGCCGGCCGCTGCGGCCGCCCGCTGACACCCAGACGATGCCCGGCCGATCCGCCGGGCATTTTTTCTTTCTGCCGCCCCCATGCGGGCAGCCCCCCGCGTGGCGCCCCGCCACCCGCGCGCCGCCGAGGTTTCGCACGGCGCCTGTGCCGACGAAGCGGCGTTTTGTCAGCACCGCCATGACTACTGACAGCACGCTGTCAGCAGCCCCCGATCACACTGCAATCCCGGCGCAATGCAAGGCTGGTTTCCCTCAAGAACCCGAACAAAACAAGGAGCTCGTCATGACGTCCGCAACTGCAACTGCAACCGAAACCGCAACGCTGGAACGCGCGATCGCATGGTTCGACATCCCGTCCCTCGATTTCGACCGGGCGATCCGTTTCTACGAAACCGTGCTGCAAACGACGCTGCAGCGCGAAGTCATCGGCGGCGTGCCGATGGCCGTGTTCGATCACGAAGCGTCGAGCACGGGCGGCAGCATCGTGTTCGATCCGCAGCAGATGAAGCCGAGCGCGAACGGCGTGCTCGTGTACCTGAACGCCGGCGAGTCGGTCGTCGCGGCGCTCGAACGCGCGAAACGCGCGGGCGGCGTCGTGCAGGGCTCGGTCATCGAGCTGCCGAACAACTACGGCTACATAGGCTACCTGATCGACACCGAAGGCAACCGCGTCGGCCTGCACGCACCGAAATGCCACTGAGCGCATCCACGATCCGGCCGGCGCGGCGCTATCATCGCGAAGTCCCCGTCGCCGTTGGAGTCGAGGTGCAGCCATGACGCGCCGTGCCGACCGCCTGTTCCAGATCGCCGAGCTGCTGCGCGGGCGTCGTCTCACGACCGCACAGCAGCTCGCCGACTGGCTGTCGGTGTCGCCGCGCACGGTCTATCGCGACGTGCGAGACCTGCAACTGTCAGGGGTACCGATCGAAGGCGAAGCCGGTATCGGCTACCGGCTGAACCGCAACGCGAGCCTGCCGCCGCTCACGTTCACGGCCGAGGAACTCGCGGCGCTCGCGGTCGGCGCGCGGATGCTCGAGACCTGGGGCGGCGCGCGCTTCGCGGGCGGTGCGCGCTCGGCGCTCGCGAAGATCGCGTCGGCGATGCCGGCCGACAAGCGCACCGCGCTCGATCGCCTGCCGGTGTTCGCGCCGTCGTTCCACATCGACGAGACGTTCTGCGCGAAGGTCGATGCGATCCACCAGGCGGTCGACACGCACCACGTCGTCAGCTTCGACTACCGCGACCGGCTCGGCGCGCACACGCAGCGCCGCGTGTGGCCGCTCGGGCTCGTCTACTGGGGCGGACGCTGGACGATCGGCGCGTGGTGCGAACTGCGCGGCGACTTCCGCACCTTCGACATCGCGCGGATGGGCGACATCACCGTGCACGAGCAGTTTCCGGACATGGAAGGCCGGCGGATCGCCGACTATATGCGGATCGCGGACGCGCCGATGCGCTGAAGCGCACGCGGCGACAGCAAGCCGCAAGCCTGCCCCCTGCACCGGGGCGTGCGCCCCGGCAACACCCGTCAGCCCTCGAACACCACTGGCCGCTTCGGCCGCTCGTCGACGTGCAACGAAAACACGTCGGCGCGCGCATAGTGCCCCACAACGTCGAAGTCGTAACGCGCACGCACGAGTTCGTCGGTATCGATGCGCGCGGTCACGAGCCCGGCCTCGCCGATCAACGGCTCCGTCAGCAGGTCGCCGAGCGGCCCGACGATCACGCTGCCGCCGCGGATCAGCGGCCGCTCGGGATCCCAACCCGGCACGTCGATGCCGAGCGAGCGCGGCGACGGCTGCACCTGGCACGCACTCACGACGAAGCAGCGCCCCTCGTGCGCGATGTGCCGCATCGAGCTTTGCCACAGGTCGCGCTCGTCGACGGTCGGCGCGCACCAGATCTGCACGCCTTTCGCATACATCGCGCAGCGCAGGAGCGGCATGTGGTTCTCCCAGCAGATCGCGGCGCCCGCGCGGCCCGCGGCCGTGTCGACCACCGGCAGCGTCGAGCCGTCGCCCTGCCCCCAGATCAGCCGCTCGGTGCCGGTCGGCATCAGCTTGCGGTGCTTCGCGACGAGTCCGTCGCGCGGATCGAAGAACAGCGCCGTGCAATACAGCGTGCTGCCGCCGCGCTCGATCACGCCGACCACGAGGCTCGCGCCCGTGCGCTGCGACAGCGCGGTCAGTTCGTCGGTTTCCGGCCCCGGCACGTCGATCGCCTGCGCGGCGTAGCGCGCATAGGCGTCGCGGCCCTCGGGCAGCCGGTAGCCGAGCCGCGTGCCGAAGATCTCGCCTTTCGGATAGCCGCCGAGCACGGCCTCGGGCAGCACGACAAGCGACGCGCCGCTGTCGCGGATCGCGGTTTCGTAGCCGAGGATCGTGTCGAGCGTGGCGCGCGTGCCGGCGGGCGACGCGCCGATCTGCAGCGCGGCGATGACTGAGGTGGACATGAAGGCGTCTCCGGTGAATGGGGTAACGCCATCTTTGTCGATATCATTTCATCGATCAAATCGATACAACGATAACTGACATGAATGCGGATGATATCGCCGGGCTCGACCTGAACCTGCTGAAGGTGTTCGAGGCGCTGTACGAGGAAGGCGGCGCGAGCCGCGCGGCGCTGCGGCTCGACCTCACGCAGTCGGCGGTCAGCGCGGCGCTCGCGCGGCTGCGCGTGATCTACGCCGATCCGCTGTTCGTGCGCACCGGCCGCGGCCTCGCGCCGACGCCGCGCGCGGACGAGCTGAAGCCGATCCTGTCCGACGCGCTCGACCGCTGCCGCGAAAGCCTCGCCATTGCGGCCGACGGCGGCGAGCGGGTCGGCCGCACGATCTCGATCGGGCTGTCGGACGACTTCGAGATCGCGCTCGGCCGCGCGCTGATCGACGCGGTCGCGCGGGAAGCCGCGGGTATCCGGCTGATCTTCCGGCAGACCCATAGCGGCATCGCCGGCGACGCGCTGCTGCGGCACGGCGTCGACCTCGCGATCGCGTCGGGCGGGTTTTCGGCGAACGGCCTCAGCCGGCGGGCGGTCGCGACGGGCGGCTACGCGTGCCTGATCGATCCGGCCGGCCGCGCGCGATCTCCGCGCACGCTCACGCTCGCCGATTTCCTGCAGCGCGATCACCTGCTCGTGTCGTCGGGCGGCGTGATCGGGATCGTCGACGAGGCGCTGGCCGCGCTCGGCCACAAGCGGCGCGTCTCGGCCTCGACCACGCACTTCGCTGCGCTGCCGTACCTGCTCGCAGGATCCGACGCCGTGGCGACGATTCCGGCGCACGCTGCACGCGCGATCGCGCAGTCGACGTCGTTGCGCGCGCTCGCGTGCCCGGTCGAGCTGCCACGCTACCCGGTGGAAATCGGCTGGCGAACGAGCACGCAGCGCGACCCGGCGATCGTGCGCGTGCGGGACACGATCGCCGCCTGGGTCGCGACGATCGTCGCGCCGTAAAAATGGGGTGCGACTCTGCTGGTGCCGGTGAGCTGGTGCCGGTGAGCTGGTGCCGGTGAGCTGGTGCCGGTGAGCTGGTGCCGGTGAGCTGGTGCCGGTGAGCTGCTGCCGGTGGGCTGCTGCCGATGGACTGTCGCGACGGGCTGCTGGCCGGCGGGCTGTTGCCGGTAGGCCTATGGCCCCCTCCGCCCGGCCCGCGAGCCGATCGATGCAGGCCGCGCCGCCGATACACCTCGCTGCAACCGGGGCGTTCCGTCGTCGCCATACGAATGACGAGGGTCGGATTCGTCTAACGAAGGGACCGGCAGCGTCCGGGCGCAACCGGTAAAATGCCGAACCATGAAACCCGAAATCTGGACCCCACATGTGACCGTCGCGGCGCTCGTCGAGCGCGACGGTCGCTTTCTCGTGATCGAGGAAGAAACGTCGACGGGCCTGCGCATCAACCAGCCGGCCGGCCATCTCGAAGCCGGCGAGACGCTCGCCGACGCCGTGATCCGCGAGACGCTCGAGGAAACCGCGCATCCGTTCGTCCCCGATGCGCTCGTCGGCGTGTATCTCGCGCACTACGACCGCCCCGGCAGCGCCGGCGCGACCTACCTGCGCTTCACGTTCTGCGGCACGGCCGGCGAGCCGCTGCCGGGCCACACGCTCGACGACGGCATCGTCCGCACACTGTGGATGAGCGCCGACGAACTGCGCGCGTGCAGCGAGCGCCACCGCTCGCCGGCGGTGATGCGCTGCGTCGACGACTATCTCGCCGGGCGGCGCATTCCGCTCGATTTCGTGCATACGCATTCGGTCGCGCCACGTCCGGAAGCATTCGACCGTCAGGCGGTGAACAAATGAGCAAGCGCCGTGTAGTAGTGGGCATGTCGGGCGGCGTCGATTCGTCGGTGACCGCATGGCTGCTGAAGGAACAGGGGTACGACGTGGTCGGCCTGTTCATGAAGAACTGGGAAGACGACGACGACGGCGAATATTGCTCGACGCGCCAGGACTGGATCGACGTCGTGTCGGTCGCCGACCTGATCGGCATCGACGTGGAAGCCGTGAACTTCGCGGCCGAATACAAGGACCGCGTGTTCGCCGAATTCCTGCGCGAATACTCGGCCGGCCGCACGCCGAACCCGGACGTGCTGTGCAACGCCGAGATCAAGTTCAAGGCGTTCCTCGATCACGCGATGTCGCTCGACGCGGAAATGATCGCGACCGGCCACTACGCGCGCGTGCGCGAGCGCGACGGTCGCTTCGAACTGCTGAAGGCATTCGATCATACGAAAGACCAGTCGTACTTCCTGCACCGGCTGAACCAGGCGCAGCTGTCGAAGACGATGTTCCCGCTCGGCGAGATCCCGAAGACGAAGGTGCGCGAGATCGCCGCGCAGATTGGCCTTCCGAACGCGAAGAAGAAAGACTCGACCGGCATCTGCTTCATCGGCGAACGGCCGTTCCGCGACTTCCTGAACCGCTATCTTCCGACGAAACCCGGCCCGATGAAGACGCCGGACGGCAAGGTGGTCGGCGAACATATCGGCCTCGCGTTCTACACGTTCGGCCAGCGCAAGGGCATCGGCCTCGGCGGCAGCAAGGACGGCAGCGGCGAGCCGTGGTTCGTCGCCGCGAAGGACATCGCGTCGAACACGCTGTACGTCGTGCAGGGCCACGACCATCCGTGGCTGCTGTCGCGCGAGCTCGTCGCCGGCAACGTGAGCTGGGTCGCGGGCGAGCCGCCGGCCGACGGCTTCTCGTGCGGCGCGAAGACACGCTACCGGCAGGCGGATGCGGCATGCTCGTTCGGTCGGGCCGACGAAGGACACTTCTCGCTCGCGTTCGACGACGCGCAATGGGCGGTCACGCCCGGCCAGTCGGCCGTGCTGTACGACGGCGAAATCTGCCTGGGCGGCGGCATCATCGAATTCGCGGCCACCGGCCAGCCCGGCCAGACGGCGCCGGCCGCGGCGGCAACCCACCCGGGCACGCTCGCCGGAGCACGCTGACATCCATTCGGTTTAGACTTGCGGCACGCCGCGCCCGGCGGAACACGATTCCGCCGCGGCCGGTGCGCCGCCTTCGCAGCGTACGCATGGCGGCATTTCAAGATGCTTACGGAGCCCCCATGCTTTCACGACGCTACCTCGCGATGTGGTGTGCCGTCCTGCTGCTCGTCGCGGCGGCCGCACTCGCGTCGATCCACGTGCTTTCCTGGCTGTGGATCATCCTCCCCGTCGCCCTCGTCGCACTCGGCCTGTACGACCTGAACCAGGACCGCCACGCGATCCTGCGCAATTACCCGCTCTGGGGCCATTTCCGCTTCCTGTTCGAGTTCATCCGCCCCGAGATCCGCCAGTATTTCGTCGAGGACGACACCGACGAGAAGCCGTTTTCGCGCGCGCAGCGCAGCCTCGTCTACCAGCGCGCGAAAAACGTCGCCGACAACCGCCCGTACGGCACCGAACTGAACGTGAAGGCCGTCGCGCACGAATGGATCAGCCACTCGCTCGCGCCGACGAAGTTGCCGAACCACGACTTCCGCATCCGGGTCGGCGTGAACCGCGCGCAGCCGTACGACATCTCGATCTTCAACATCTCGGCGATGAGCTTCGGCTCGCTGTCCGCGAACGCGATCCGCTCGCTGAACCTCGGCGCGAAGAAAGGCGGATTCGCGCACGACACGGGCGAAGGCTCGCTGTCGAAATACCACCGCGAGAACGGCGGCGACATCATCTGGGAAATCGCGTCCGGCTACTTCGGCTGCCGCAACGACGACGGCACGTTCAACCCCGACAAGTTCGCGAAGCAGGCCGCCGATCCGCAGGTCAAGATGATCGAGATCAAGCTGTCGCAAGGCGCGAAGCCCGGCCACGGCGGCGTGCTGCCGGCCGCGAAGATCACGCCCGAGATCGCCGAGACGCGCGGCGTGCCGATGGGCAAGGACTGCATCTCGCCCGCGACCCACTCGGAATTCTCGACGCCGCGCGGGCTGCTCGAATTCGTCGAGCGGCTGCGCACGCTGTCGGGCGGCAAGCCGACCGGCTTCAAGCTGTGCATCGGCCATCCGTGGGAATTCTTCGGGATCGCGAAGGCGATGATCGAGACGGGCATCGTGCCCGACTTCATCGTCGTCGACGGTGCGGAAGGCGGCACCGGCGCGGCGCCGCTCGAATTCACCGACCATGTCGGCGTGCCGCTGCAGGAAGGGCTGCTGCTGGTGCACAACACGCTCGTCGGGATCGGCGTGCGCGAGCGCGTGAAGATCGGCGCGAGCGGCAAGATCATCACCGCGTTCGACATCGCGCGCACGCTCGCGATCGGCGCCGACTGGGTGAACTCGGCGCGCGGCTTCATGTTCGCGGTCGGCTGCATCCAGGCGCAGCATTGCCATACCGACCGCTGCCCGACCGGGGTCGCCACCCAGGACCCGGTGCGCCAGCGCGCCCTCGTCGTGCCCGACAAGGCCGAGCGCGTGTACAACTTCCATCGCAATACGCTGCACGCGCTTCAGGAACTCGTGCAGGCGGCCGGCCTCGGCCATCCGTCCGAGCTGCGCGCGCATCACATCGTGCAGCGCGTCGCGCCGCACGAAGTGCGGCTGATGTCGCAGCTGCTGAAGTACCTGAAGCCCGGCGCGCTGCTCGACGGCCGGACCTGCGGCTATACGCTGTACGACAAGTGGTGGCCGATCGCTCGCAGCGATTCGTTCGTGCTCGGCGAGACCGTCTACACGTCGATCGAATGACGCGCGATCGCCCGTCACACGGGCGATCCGCCCAAAAAAAGCGCCCCGCGGGGCGCTTTTCTCTTGCCTGCTCGATCCGCAGCCGGTGGCCGGTCAGCCCTGCGGCAGCGTGTCGGCGAACGTCTGCCGCTGCGACAGCTTCACGAAATGCTTGTCGAGATTCGGATGGCGATCGCGCCAGTTGAGCTCGGGCATCCGGAAGTCGAGGTAGCCGAGCGCGCAGCCGAGTGCGATGTCGGCGAGGGTGTAATGATTACCGACGCACCACGTCTTGCCGCCGAGGCCCTGCGACATCGCGACGAGACCGTCGTCGATCTTGCGCTGCTGGCGCGCGATCCAGCTCGCGCTGCGCTGCGCTTCGTCACGCAGCGTGTGTTCGAGACGGATCGCGACAGCCGCGTCGAGCACACCGTCGCCCAGCGCTTCCCAGCAACGCACTTCGACACGTTCGCGCCCCGACGGCGGAATCAGCTTGCCGACCGGCGACAGCGTATCGACGTATTCGCAGATCACGCGGGAATCGAACACCGCGGCACCATCTTCCATCACGAGACACGGGACCTTGCCGAGCGGATTCGATGCATGAATGTCCGTCTCCGGCGCCCACACGTTTTCGAGCTCCAGCTTGTAGTCGATCTTCTTTTCAGCAAGCACGATCCGCGCCTTTCGGACGTACGGGCTGCTGAGCGAACCGATTAATTTCATCATCTGCCTTTTTAAGGGAACCGCCGAGAGTATACGTTGTCGCCGATCATAACCGGCCGGCGTGGCCGGGTAGAAAATCGCCCGTCCGGCCTGTGGATGGTTTGCAACAGCCATCGCCGAGCCCCGTCCGGCGTGGCTTGCGGCCACCCCACTCACGCACCGCGTCCGGCGGCGCTACAATCGCACGAATGAATGCGCCCCTCGATACCGCCATCGCCGTCGACGTCTACCGCCAGCGCCGCGAACGCGTGCTTGCCGCACTGCGCGCCGCGGGCGGCGGCGTCGCCATCGTCCCCACCGCGCCGGAAATGCTGCGCAACCGCGACACGGCCTTTCCGTACCGGTATGACAGCTACTTCCATTACCTGACGGGCTTCACCGAGCCGGACGCCATGCTCGTGCTGAATGCGGCCGGCTCGCACGGCGCGCCGGAATCGATCCTGTTCTGCCGCGCGAAGAATGCCGACCGCGAGATCTGGGAAGGTTTCCACTACGGGCCCGAGGCCGCGCGCGATGCGTTCGGCTTCGACACGGCCTACGCGGTCGACGTGATCGACACCGAAATGCCGCGGCTGCTCGCCGATGCGGGCACCGTGCACTACCGGTTCGGCGCATCGGCCGAGTTCGACCGCCAGCTCGCCGGCTGGATCGATGCGGTGCGCACGCAGGCGCGTGCGGGTGTCGCCGCGCCGGACGCGCTGCTCGACCTCACGCCGCTGCTCGACGACATGCGGCTCATGAAGGACGAACACGAACTCGCGATCATGATGCGTGCCGCGCACATCTCCGCGCTCGCGCATCGCCGCGCGATGCAGGTGTGCCGCCCGGGGATCCGCGAATACGAACTCGAGGCCGAGCTGCTGTACACGTTCCGCAAGCATGGCGCGCAGGCGCCCGCGTACGGCTCGATCGTCGCGGCCGGCGCGAATGCGTGCGTACTGCACTACCCGGCCGGCAATGCGGCCGCGCAGGACGGCGACCTGATCCTGATCGATGCCGCGTGCGAGCTCGACGGCTACGCGTCGGACATCACGCGCACGTTCCCGGCCAACGGGCGCTTCTCGCCCGCGCAGCGCACGCTGTACGACATCGTGCTCGCCGCGCAGCAGGCCGCGATCGACGCGACGCGCGCGGGCGTGCCGTTCGAGGCGCCGCACGACGCGGCCGTGCGCGTGCTCGCGCAGGGGCTGCTCGATACCGGCATCATCGCGAAGACGCGCTTCTCGAGCGTCGACGACGTGATCGCCGAGCGCGCATACGCACGCTTCTACATGCACCGCACCGGCCACTGGCTCGGTATGGACGTGCACGATTGCGGCGACTATCGCGAGCGGCTCGCCGCGCGCGACGCCAACGGCGCGCTGCCGTGGCGCACGCTGAAACCCGGCATGACACTCACCGTCGAGCCGGGCCTGTACGTGCGGGCAGCCGACGACGTGCCGTCCGAATACTGGAACATCGGCATCCGCATCGAGGACGACGCGATCGTGCGCGAGCACGGCTGCGAGCTGATCACGCGCGACGTGCCGGTGGCGGCCGCCGAGATCGAGGCGCTGATGCGTGCGGGCGCGGCGCACGGCACCTGAGCGCGCCGCAGGCTGCTGTCGCGCCTCTGCCGACCCGCCGCCGTTGACCGTTACTTCGTTTCACGAACACTGATGACGACCGCTTCCTCCCCGGCCACGCCGGACTACGACCTCGCCATCGTCGGCGCGGGCCCCGTCGGGCTCGCGCTCGCCGGCTGGCTCGCGCGGCGCAGCGCGACGCAGCACGCGTCGATCGCACTGATCGACGCACGCGAGCCGGCCGCGAGCGCGAACGATCCGCGCGCGATCGCCGTATCGCACGGCAGCCGCGTGCTGCTCGACACGCTCGCGTGGCCCGGCGACGCGACGCCGATCGAACACATCCACGTGTCGCAGCGCGGCCATTTCGGCCGCACGCTGATCGACCGCGACGAGCACGATCTCGCCGCGCTCGGCTACGTGGTGCGCTACGGCTCGATCGTGCAGGCGCTCGCGCAGGTGGTGCGCGGCACGCGCGTCGACTGGCTCACGTCGACCACCGCGCGCGCGCCGCAACAAGACGCCGACGGCGTCACGCTGATGCTCGACGGCCCGCAAGGCGAGCGCACGCTGCGCGCGCGCATCGTCATCAATGCCGAGGGCGGGCTGTTCCACGAGCAGCAGGCCGATGCCGGCAAGCATCGCCGCGACTACGGTCAGACCGCGATCGTCGGCACGGTCACCGTCTCGGCGCCGCGCCCGAACGTCGCGTGGGAACGCTTCACGCACGAAGGCCCGCTCGCGCTGCTGCCGCTCGGCGGCCCGCGCCAGGCCGAGTATTCGCTCGTCTGGTGCTGCACGCCCGACGAGGCGGCCCGCCGCGCCGCCCTCCCCGACGACGCGCTCCTGCGCGAGCTTGGCACGGCCTTCGGCGAGCGGATGGGTCAGTTCGTCGCGATCGCGGGGCGCGCATCGTTCCCGCTCGGGCTGAACGCGGCGCAGACGCTCATCAACGGGCGCATCGCGATCGTCGGCAACGCCGCGCAAACACTGCATCCGGTCGCCGGCCAGGGGCTCAACCTCGGGCTGCGCGATGCGCATACGCTCGTCGACACGCTGTCCACGCAGGGCTTCGAAGCGACGGCGCTCGCCACCTTCAACGCGCGGCGCGCGCTCGACCGGCGCTTCACGATCGGCGCGACCGACACGCTCGCGCGCCTGTTCACGGTCGACGCCGGCCCGCTTCCGCTGCTGCGCGGCGCAGCGCTCACCGTGCTCGAATTCGTGCCGCCGCTCAAGAAGGCGATCGCGCGCCAGATGATGTTCGGCCAGCGCAACTGACGCGCGACGCACACCGCGCATTGCGCGCAGCCGGACCACGCAAACCGGGTCAAATCGGCGGGGCATGGGAATACGGTAAAATGCGCGTTTTCCCTCCGCCTTTTTTGCCCGCGACGCCCGGCGCTCGCGGGCGGTGCCATTGCGATGCCCGTTATCGGCTCTCACGTTTTGCGTAACAACCTGTTCGTTGCCCCGATGGCCGGGGTGACGGATCGTCCGTTCCGCCAGCTGTGCAAGCAGTTGGGGGCCGGATACGCCGTGTCCGAGATGGTCGCGTCCAATGCGCAGCTGTGGAAAAGCGCGAAGACGATGCGGCGGGCGAACCACGAAGGCGAAGTCGAGCCGATCGCCGTGCAGATCGCCGGCGCCGATCCGGCGATGATGGCCGAAGCGGCCCGCTACAACGTCGACAACGGCGCGCAGATCATCGACATCAACATGGGTTGCCCGGCGAAGAAGGTCTGCAACGTCGCGGCCGGTTCCGCGCTGCTGCAGAACGAGCCGCTCGTGCAGCGGATCGTCGAGGCAGTCGTCGCGGCGGTCGGCACGGGGCCGGATGCGGTGCCCGTCACGCTGAAGATCCGCACCGGCTGGGATCGCGAGCACAAGAATGCGATCACGGTCGCGCGCCTCGCCGAAGCCGCCGGCATCTCGATGCTGACCGTGCACGGCCGCACCCGTGCCGACCTGTACCGCGGCGACGCGGAATACGACACCATCGCGGCCGTGAAGGCGGCCGTGCGCATCCCGGTCGTCGCGAATGGCGACATCACGTCGCCGGCGAAAGCGAAGGCCGTGCTCGACGCAACCGGCGCCGATGCACTGATGATCGGTCGCGCCGCGCAAGGCCGGCCGTGGCTGTTCCGTGAAATCGATCATTTCCTGCAAACCGGTGAGCTGCTGCCCCCGCCGCGGATCGACGAGATCCAGCACGTGATGAACGAGCACCTGGAAGACCACTACGCGTTCTACGGTGAATTCACGGGCGTCCGTACTGCGCGCAAGCACATCGGCTGGTACACTCGCGGCCTTTCCGGTGCCAACGGGTTCCGGCACAAGATGAACACGCTCGATTCCACCCGCGAGCAGCTCGCCGCCGTCAATGCATTCTTCGAGGCGCAAAAGGCGCTGTCGGACCACCTCGTCTACGTCGATGACGAAGAGGAAAACGGCCAGGGCGAGTCGGACGACCATAACCAGTTAGCAGCATGAGCAAGCACAACATCGAACAATGTGTCCGCGAGAGCCTGGACGTGTATTTCCGGGATCTAGACGGCTCCAATCCGCACGACGTCTATGAAATGGTGATGTCCTGCGTCGAAAAGCCGATGCTCGAGGTCGTGCTCGTACAGGCCGGCGGCAACCAGTCGCTCGCCGCGGAGTACCTCGGCATCAATCGCAATACGCTGCGCAAAAAGCTGCAGCAGCACGGCCTGCTGTAGGCGGCCGTCCCGTCCCCGTTTCCCTGGCTATTGGTGGTTCCATCATGATCAAGCAAGCGCTCATTTCCGTTTCCGACAAGACCGGTATCGTCGACTTCGCAAAGTCGCTGTCCGACCTCGGCGTCAAGCTGCTGTCGACCGGCGGCACCGCAAAACTCCTCGCCGATGCAGGCCTGCCCGTTACCGAAGTGGCCGACTACACGGGCTTTCCGGAAATGCTCGATGGGCGCGTGAAGACGCTCCACCCGAAGGTGCACGGCGGCATCCTCGCCCGCCGCGACCTGCCCGAGCACATGCAGGCGCTGGAGCAGCACGGCATCCCGACGATCGACCTGCTGGTCGTGAACCTGTACCCGTTCGTCGCGACGATCGCGAAGGACGACTGCACGCTCGCCGACGCGATCGAGAACATCGACATCGGCGGCCCGACGATGCTGCGCTCGGCCGCGAAGAACCACCGCGACGTGACGGTCGTCGTCGATCCGGCCGACTACGCGGTCGTGCTCGACGAAATGAAGGCGAACGGCAACGCGATCGGCTACGCGACCAACTTCCGCCTCGCGACGAAGGTGTTCGCGCACACCGCGCAGTACGACGGCGCGATCACGAACTACCTGACGAGCCTGACCGACGAGCTGCAGCACGCATCGCGCAGCGCGTACCCGGCGACGCTGAACATGGCGTTCGACAAGGTGCAGGACCTGCGCTACGGCGAGAACCCGCACCAGAGCGCCGCGTTCTACCGCGACCTCGCGGCGCCGGCCGGCGCACTGGCGAACTACCGCCAGCTGCAGGGCAAGGAACTGTCGTACAACAACATCGCGGATTCGGACGCGGCGTGGGAATGCGTGAAGACGTTCGACGCGCCGGCCTGCGTGATCATCAAGCACGCGAACCCGTGCGGCGTCGCGGTCGGCAACGACTCGGCCGACGCGTACGCGAAGGCATTCCAGACCGACCCGACGTCGGCGTTCGGCGGCATCATCGCGTTCAACCGCGAAGTCGACGAGACGGCCGCGCAGGCGGTGGCGAAGCAGTTCGTCGAAGTGCTGATCGCGCCGTCGTTCACGGACGCCGCGAAGCAGGTGTTTGCCGCGAAGCAGAACGTGCGCCTGCTCGAGATCGCGCTGGGCGAAGGCCATAACGCATTCGACCTGAAGCGCGTGGGCGGCGGCCTGCTCGTGCAATCGCTCGATTCGAAGAACGTGCAGCCGAGCGAGCTGCGCGTCGTCACGAAGCGCCAGCCGACCGCGAAGGAAATGGACGACCTGCTGTTCGCATGGCGCGTCGCGAAGTACGTGAAGTCGAACGCGATCGTGTTCTGCGGCAACGGCATGACGCTCGGCGTCGGCGCAGGCCAGATGAGCCGCGTCGATTCCGCACGCATCGCGAGCATCAAGGCGCAGAACGCAGGCCTCACGCTGGCCGGCTCGGCCGTCGCGTCGGATGCGTTCTTCCCGTTCCGCGACGGTCTCGACGTCGTCGTGGCGGCAGGCGCGACCTGCGTGATCCAGCCGGGCGGCTCGATGCGCGACGACGAGGTGATCGCGGCAGCCGACGAGCACGGCATCGCGATGATCCTGACGGGCGTGCGTCACTTCCGTCACTGATCGCACGCGGCCCGCGCGGCCGCCGCACGCAAACCCGGCGGCATCGCACCCGCCGGGTTTTTTATTGCGCGGCGCCGGCGCACGCGACCGTGCGGCCGGTGCCGCGCACCATTCGTTGTAGTATCGCTGCATCAGGTTTTTCTCCTCACTCATGCGAATTCTCGGCATCGACCCCGGCCTGCGCGTCACCGGCTTCGGCGTCATCGACGTCAGCGGACACCGGCTCGCCTATGTCGCAAGCGGCGTGATCCGCACGCCGACGGCCGACCTGGCCACCCGGCTCGGCACGATCTTCCAGGGCGTATCGACGCTCGTGCGCGAACATGCGCCCGACCAGGCTGCGATCGAACAGGTGTTCGTCAACGTGAACCCTCAGTCGACACTGCTGCTCGGCCAGGCGCGCGGCGCCGCGATCTGCGGGCTCGTCGCGGGCGGCCTGCCCGTCGCCGAATACACCGCGCTGCAACTGAAGCAGGCCGTCGTCGGGTACGGCCGCGCAACCAAGTCGCAGATGCAGGAGATGGTCACGCGACTGCTCAATCTCACCGGCCAGCCCGGCAGCGACGCGGCCGACGCGCTCGGGATGGCGATCTGCCATGCGCACAGCGGCAATACGCTCGGCACGATCGGCGGCCTTGCGCCGGCGCTCGCGAAAAAGGGGCTGCGCGTGCGGCGCGGACGGCTCGTCGGCTGATACGACCGCACGCAGCCGCCCGGCGCGGCGCGCGCATTGCGCCTGCCGCAGCCCTGTCCGCCTGATCGACCCGCGTCGCGCACGCGCGGCGCATCGCCCCGACCTGATGGCCGACCCATCGGCATCGCGCCGCACCTGCGCTACACTCGCGCTTTCTTCCTCGCATCCCGCCATCCATGATCGGTCGCATCGCCGGCATCCTGCTCGAAAAGAACCCGCCTCACCTGCTCGTCGACTGCAACGGCGTCGGCTACGAAATCGACGTGCCGATGAGCACCTTCTACAACCTGCCGCAAACGGGCGAGCGCGTCGTGCTGCTCACGCAGCAGATCGTGCGCGAGGATGCGCACCTGCTGTACGGCTTCCTGACGCCGCAGGAGCGCACGACCTTCCGCGAACTGCTGAAGATCACCGGCATCGGTGCACGCATGGCGCTCGCCGTGCTGTCCGGCATGAGCGTGCAGGAGCTCGCGCAGGCGGTGACGATGCAGGACGCCGCACGCCTCACGCGCCTGCCCGGCATCGGCAAGAAGACCGCCGAGCGCCTGCTGCTCGAACTGAAGGGCAAGCTCGGCGCGGACCTCGGTGCGCTCGCCGCTGCCGCGTCGCCGTCCGACCACGCGACCGACATCCTCAACGCGCTCGTCGCACTCGGCTATTCCGAAAAGGAAGGCCTCGCCGCGATCAAGAACGTGCCGGCCGGCACCGGCGTGTCCGAGGGCATCAAGCTCGCGCTCAAGGCGCTGTCGAAGGTGTAACGGCGGCCCGGGCAGGCGCCCGAACCGGCTGTCGGAGCCAGTGTCGCGCCGCGATGCGGCGCGCGCCAGTCGGCCGTTCGGCCAGTTCGGCCGCGTGACGGTGCGCGGTACAATGGCCGCATGATTGAAACCGACAAACTCGCCGCCGAGCGGATCATCGCCGCCACGCCCACCTCGTCGCACGAGGAGGTGTTCGAACGCGCGCTGCGGCCGCGCCAGCTCGACGACTACGTCGGCCAGGAAAAGGTGCGCGGCCAGCTCGAGATCTTCATCGAGGCCGCGAAGCGCCGCTCCGAGCCGCTCGACCACGTGCTGCTGTTCGGGCCGCCGGGCCTCGGCAAAACCACGCTCGCACACATCATCGCGCGCGAGATGGGCGTGAACCTGCGCCAGACGTCGGGCCCCGTGCTCGAGCGCGCGGGCGACCTCGCCGCGCTGCTGACCAACCTCGAAGCGAACGACGTGCTGTTCATCGACGAAATCCACCGGCTGTCGCCGGTCGTCGAGGAAATCCTGTATCCGGCGCTCGAGGATTACCAGATCGACATCATGATCGGCGAAGGGCCGGCCGCGCGCAGCGTGAAGCTCGACCTGCAGCCGTTCACGCTGGTCGGCGCAACCACGCGCGCGGGGATGCTGACCAACCCGCTGCGCGATCGTTTCGGGATCGTCGCGCGCCTCGAGTTCTACGATGCCGACCAGCTGTCGCGCATCGTGCGGCGCTCGGCATCGCTGCTGAACGCACAGATCGATCCGAACGGCGCGCTGGAGATCGCGAAGCGCTCGCGCGGCACGCCGCGGATCGCGAACCGGCTGCTGCGCCGCGTGCGCGACTATGCGGAAGTGAAGGCCGACGGCCAGATCACAGCGGCCGTTGCCGACGCCGCGCTCGCGATGCTCGACGTCGATCCGGTCGGCTTCGACCTGATGGACCGCAAGCTGCTCGAGGCGATCCTGCACAAGTTCGACGGCGGCCCGGTCGGCATCGACAACCTCGCGGCGGCGATCGGCGAGGAACGCGACACGATCGAGGACGTGCTCGAGCCATACCTGATCCAGCAGGGCTTCCTGCAGCGCACGCCGCGCGGGCGCGTCGCGACGCTGCTCACGTATCGCCACTTCGGGCTCTCTACACCCGATGCCGGCAACGCCGAACGCGGGATGTGGGATACCCCCGACGGGAAGTAGCACGCTGCCCGCACCAAGCCAGCCATGACCACGCCGCCCAGCCCTCACCACGCCGCCCCCGCACCGGGCCCGCGCTGGGCCGAGCCGATCCGCAAGCGGCTCGTGGCCGGCATCACGCATCTGACAGCAGGCGGCGGTGGTCCGTCGATCGATCTCTCGTCGCCGCCCGGCGATCCTGGGCTGTTCGGCCCCGACGCCATCTGCTGGCGCGTGCATGCCGATTTCACGTCGATGATGACGGGCGGCATCGCCGCGCTGCTGCTGCAGGCGCTTCATCCGCTCGCGCTCGCGGGCGTCTGGGATCACTCGTCGTTTCGCACCGACATCCTCGGCCGCTTGCGGCGCACCGCCACGTTCATCACGGGCACGACGTTCGGCAGCCGCGCGGACGCACTCGCGCTGATCGAGCGCGTGAAGGCGATCCACGCGCGCATATCGGGTACCGCGCCCGACGGCCGGCCGTACCGAGCCGACGATCCGGCATTGCTGACGTGGGTGCATGTCGCCGAAGTATCGAGCTTCCTCGCCGCGCATTTGCGCTATGTGAATCCGTCTCTGTCGGGCGAGTCGCAGGACGGCTACTACGCCGAAACGGCCTTGATCGCCGAGCTGCTCGGCGCCGAGGATGTTCCCCGCTCACGGGCCGAGATAGCGGCCTATCTCGCGCGCATGCAGCCCGAACTCGCAGCCGGGCCGCGCACCTTCGACGTGATGGACATCCTGCTGAATGTGCCGGTCGCAACGCCCGCGCTGCGGCCGGCCGCGTCGCTGATGATGCATGCGGGGATCGACCTGCTGCCGCCCTGGGCGCAGCGCATGCTCGGTGTATCGACGTTCGCACCGCTGCGACGCGCCGTGGTCCGGCCCGGCATCCGGGCCGTCGCCCCCGTCCTGCGCTGGGCGCTCGTCAACGGCGCGTCGAAACGCGCACGCCGCCGCGCAACTGCGACACCGCCCGACGGCAACCCGCCCGCCTGACGATCCTTCATATCATTTCAATTTGCTGTCAAATACTTGTGACAAGCTGACGGACTTGCCTGCGCGCACGCTCGCACGTCCTGCACGTCGGTCGTCCGCGCGGCGTTCCGCCCACCCGACCGACTTCCGATGCCAGCGATGCCACGCCTGCCGATCCGTTTCGCCCTCGCCGCCAGCCTGTCCACCGCTCTCGCCCTCGCCGCGTGCGGAGGCGACGATGTCGCCGCCGTCGCCCGTTCGGATGCGCAAACGCCATCCGACGGCAACACCGCGGCACCCGCGCCGCCCGCGACCGTCACGCCGCAGCCAGGCAAATGGAAGGCCGCGCGCGCAGGCGAGCTGATCGACGTGACGCTCGGCGATCTCCATCCGACGCAAGGCGCGATCGGCTACGACCAGATCTACTACAAGCTCGGCCGCTACGAACTGCAGCCCGACAAGAAGTTCGACGACTTCTGCGCGGACGAAGGCCTCGGCGGCGTCGCATCGAGCGGCTACAGCGCGCAATCGACGCTGCGCGAACCAGCCAGCTACACGTGCACGACGACCGACGCGAATGCGCGCGACCGCTCGGTGCTGAGCCCGGTCGTGATCGGCCCGAACGGCGACACGCTGTACGTGACCGACGGCCATCACGGCCTGTCGACCTACTACGAAACGCCCGACGGCGGCCCGACGCTGCATGTGCACGTCGTCGTGAAGGACAACCTGAGCGACTACTCGGGCGATGCGTTCTGGCAGCAGATGCAAAGCCGCGGCTACGTGCGCCTGAAGGACGGCGAAGGCAACGCGATCACGAGCACGCAACTGCCGAGCGGCCTCGGCCTGAAGCTCGGAATGACAAACGACCGCTACCGGTCGCTCGTCTATTTCACGCGCGACATCGGCTACGGCAAGCCCGCGCAATCCACCGACTACCTCGAGTTCTACTGGGCCGACTGGCTGCGCGCGCAGCCGGGCACGTTCTCGCTCGCGAGCTACGACCTGACGCGCGCGGGTGCAACCGATCCCGATCCGGCCAAGGCCGATACCGGCTATCTGAACGCGGTGTGGAATGCGTCGACGCGCATGGTCGCGGCCACGGATCCCGTGATCGACGGCAAGACGGGCGCCGATCTCGGGCGCGCGGGTGCGATCAACGGCGGGAAGAAGTACGGCAAGGGGGAATTCGACAAGCTGCGCCAGCCGATCACGGCCGACAAGCCTGGCAAGATCGCGTATGCGCTCGACTACAAGACGCGCCACGCACTGCCGCAGTAAGCCCGACGCGGAAGACGGCTCCGGCCGGCCACGCCGGGCGGGGCCGCCGATGCGATCGAATCAGAGTACCTTGCGATACCCGTCGTCGTCGCTCGTGGCATCCAGATGCGACACGTCGGCCCATTGCACGACCTGCGCGCGGCCATCGACGTAATCGACGACGTTGATGCTCGTGTTGAGCAATTGATAGCTGCGCGGCGCGGACAGGTCGAGACCGTTTGCAAAACGGTACACGCAGTCGAGCACGCCGCCGTGCGCGACGCATGCGATCCGGCCGCCAGGATGCGCGGCGACGATCGGCTCGAGCGCGTGCAGCACTCGGTGATAGAACTCGCGCTGCGACTCGCCGCCGTCGGGCGCGAAACCCGGGTCGCGGGTCTGCCACGCGGCGTAGGCATCCGGAAACAGCGCCTCGATCTCGGTGCTGTCGTGCCCCTGGAACACGCCGTACGCGCGTTCGCGCAGCCCTTCGCGCAATTGCAGCGGCCGCCCGAGCGCATCGGCAAAGGGTTGCGCGGTCTGCTGCGCGCGCATCAGGTCGCTCGAATAGATCGCGTCGATCCGCTGCCCTTCGCGCGCTTCCCGCGCAAGCCGGACGGCCAGCCGCTGCGCCTGCGCGAGCCCCGTGTCGGCCAGCGGAATGTCAATATGGCCCTGGATGCGCTTGATGCGATTCCAGGCCGTCTCACCATGGCGAATGAACAGGATCTGCGTGGTGGCCATCGCGGCGCGTCTCCGGGAAAGAATCAGGGCCGCACTTGCAGCCAGAACGTCACGGGGCCGTCGTTGACGAGCGACACCTGCATGTCGGCGCCGAACTCGCCCGTCTCGACGACCGGATGGCGCTCGCGCGCAGCCGCGACGAAATAGTCGAACAGCCGCGCGCCTTCGTCGGGCGGCGCGGCCGGCGTGAAACTCGGCCGCAGCCCGCTGTTGGTATCGGCCGCGAGCGTGAACTGCGACACGAGCAGCAGGCCGCCGGCGCCGCCGGCGCCATCGATGTTCGACACCGGCAGGTTCATCTTGCCGGCCGCGTCGCTGAACACCCGATAGCCGAGCAGCTTCGCGAGCAGCTTGTCGGCCGCGGCCTCGGTGTCGCCGCGCTCCGCGCAGACGAGCGCGAGCAGGCCCGCGCCGATCTCGCCCGTCGTGCGGTCGCCGACGCGTACGTCGGCGCGCTTCACGCGCTGGATCAGCGCGATCATGCGGTCAGCGTGACGCGCGCGAAGCGGCGCTTGCCGACCTGAATGACGAACTCGCCGGCCTCGACCTTCAGGCCCTTGTCGGACACGGTCGCACCGTCGATCTTCACGCCGCCCTGCTCGATGTTGCGCAGCGCCTCGCTCGTCGACGGCACGAGGCCCGCCTGCTTCAGCAGCTGGCCGATCGCGAGCGGCGCGCCCGCGAGCGTGACCGACGGGATGTCGTCCGGCACGCCGCCCTTCGCGCGGTGGTTGAAGTCCTCGAGCGCGCGCTCGGCGTCGGCCTGCGAGTGAAAGCGCGCGACGATTTCCTGCGCGAGCAGCACCTTGAAGTCGCGTGGGTTGCGGCCGCCTTCGGCGTCGCGCTTGAAGCCGGCGATCTCGTCGAGGCTGCGGAACGACAGCAGTTCGAAGTAACGCCACATCAGCGTGTCCGAGATGCTCATCAGCTTGCCGAACATGTCGGTCGGCTTCTCGCTGATGCCGACGTAGTTGCCCTTCGACTTCGACATCTTCTCGACGCCGTCGAGACCTTCGAGCAGCGGCATCGTGAGAATGCACTGCTGTTCCTGGCCGTACTGCTTCTGCAGTTCGCGGCCGACCAGCAGGTTGAACTTCTGGTCGGTGCCGCCGAGTTCGAGGTCGGCATTCAGCGCGACCGAGTCGTAGCCCTGCATCAGCGGGTACAGGAATTCGTGGATCGAGATCGGCACGCCGCCCTGGAAGCGCTTCGTGAAATCCTCGCGCTCGAGGATCCGCGCGACCGTGTAGCGCGACGCGAGCTTGATCATCCCGTCCGCGCCGAGCGGCATCGACCATTCGCTGTTGTAGCGGATCTCGGTTTTTTCTCGATCGAGCACGAGCGCGGCCTGCTCGAAATAGGTCTTCGCGTTCGATTCGATCTGTTCGCGCGTAAGCGGCGGGCGCGTCGCGTTGCGGCCCGACGGGTCGCCGATCAGCGACGTGAAATCGCCGATCAGGAAGATCACGGTATGGCCAAGGTCCTGCAGCTGGCGCATCTTGTTCAGCACGACCGTGTGGCCGATGTGGATGTCGGGCGCGGTCGGATCGAGGCCGAGCTTGATGCGCAGCGGCTTGCCGGTGGCTGCGCTGCGCGCGAGCTTCTGCGCGAACTCTTCCTCGATCAGCAGCTCGTCGACGCCGCGCTTCGTGACGGCGAGCGCATGGCGGACTTCGTCGGTAATCGGGAAAACAGGCTTGGAACTGGGTTCGGTGCTCATCGGTGCCAGGAAGAATGTCGCAAAGACAGGGATTTTCCCATAACTTGCGCGTGCATCGCTTAACGACGCGTCAGGTTGCGCGGATAATCGGGCGCAAGGCGCGTGGCACCGGCCCGCGCCGCTCGATCCAGGAGAACCCAACGTGCCGCAACGACATCCGCAACCCGCCCATCCGGCCGACGGCATCTACTTCGGACTGATGTCGGGCACCAGCATGGACGGCGTCGACGGCGTCGCCGTGCGTTTCGAGACCGGCCGTGCGCCCGTCGTGCTCGCGGAGGCGTTCGTGGGCTTCGCGCAATCGCTGCGCGACGCGCTGTTCGCGCTGCAGCAGCCCGGCGACAACGAGATCGACCGGGAATCGATCGCGGCGAACGCGCTCGTCGCACGCTACGCGGTGTGTTGTCACGAACTGCAGCGCACGGCCGGGCTGTCGCGCGACGAGATCCGCGCGATCGGCGTGCATGGCCAGACGGTCCGGCACCGTCCCGAGCGCGGCTACACGCGCCAGCTCAACAATCCGGCGCTGCTCGCCGAGCTTGCCCATGTCGACGTGATCGCCGATTTCCGCAGCCGCGACGTCGCGGCCGGCGGCCACGGCGCGCCGCTCGCGCCGGCATTCCATGCGACGGTGTTCGGCGCGCCGGGCGAGACGCGGGTCGTCTGCAACCTCGGCGGCATCAGCAACATCACGATCCTGCCCGGCGAAGGCGGCGACGTGCGCGGCTTCGACTGCGGGCCCGCGAATGCGCTGCTCGACGCGTGGGCGATGCGCCACCTCGGCAAGCCGTTCGACGACGGCGGCAAGTTCGCCGCGCGCGGCACCGTGCACGCGCCGCTGCTCGACGCGCTGCTCGACGAGCCCTACTTCGACGCGCTGCCGCCGAAGAGCACCGGCCGCGACCTGTTCAATCCTGCGTGGCTCGATGCGAAGCTCGCCGGGTTCGCGCAGGTCGCGCCGGAAGACGTACAGGCGACGCTGACGGCGCTCACCGCCGTCTCGGTCGCCCGCGAGATCGCACGGCACGCGGCCGGCTGCACGGCCGTGTTCGTCTGCGGCGGCGGTGCCCGCAACCCGGTGCTGCTCGCCGCGCTCGCGGATGCACTGCGCGAGGCCGGCGTGCCGGCGACGGTGAATACGACCGCCGCGCTCGGCGTGCCGCCGCAGCAGGTCGAAGCGCTCGCGTTCGCGTGGCTCGCGTATCGCTTCACCGCGCGCCAGCCCGGCAATCTCGCGAGCGTGACGGGTGCCGCGGGCGAGCGCGTGCTCGGCGCGCTCTATCCGCGCTGAAGTGAGATCCAGCTGCACGCACTCCGTGCGGCCCACGCCGCGCATGGACATGAAAAACGGGGCATGAAGCCCCGTTTTTCATTCCGGCGAACCGGACAGGATCCGTCGTGCGCTCAGACCGAGAACGACGAGCCGCACCCGCAGGTGGTCGTTGCGTTCGGGTTCTTGATCACGAACTGGGCGCCGTTGAGGTCGTCCTTGTAGTCGATCTCTGCGCCAACCAGGTACTGGTAGCTCATCGAGTCGATCAGGAGCTGGACACCGTTCTTGTTCATCACGGTGTCGTCCTCGTTGACTTCCTCGTCGAACGTGAAGCCATACTGGAAGCCCGAGCAACCGCCACCCTGCACGAATACGCGCAGCTTCAGGTCGGGATTGCCCTCTTCGTCGATCAGTTGCTTGACCTTGTCGGCCGCGGCGTCGGTGAAGACGAACGGTACCGGCATTTCGGCCGTCGTTGCTGCGGATTCGGTAACAGCGTTCATGCGAACTCTCCAAAAAGCTTTAGCCGCTATTGTAGGGCCGATCAGAAGATCGTGCTGATGTCCATGAAATCAATAGGTTCTTGTTGATTTCAATGCGCCCGGCCATGCGGGCGGCCGTCGCGCGGGCATAAAAAAACCGCCAGCGCGAAAGCTGGCGGTTTTTTC
Source organism: Burkholderia sp. Bp9031 (assembly GCF_003857965.1). Classification (NCBI taxonomy): domain Bacteria; kingdom Pseudomonadati; phylum Pseudomonadota; class Betaproteobacteria; order Burkholderiales; family Burkholderiaceae; genus Burkholderia; species Burkholderia sp. Bp9031. Next base: position 6,322 of record NZ_QTPW01000017.1, on the reverse strand, counting down.
GGCGGACGCCGCCCGAAAGCGGCGCGGCCATGAAGCGGAATTAACGCTTCGAGAACTGCTTTGCGCGACGTGCCTTGCGCAGACCAACCTTCTTACGCTCGACTTCACGTGCATCGCGCGTGACGAAGCCTGCGTTCGACAGCGACGGCTTCAGCGTCGCATCGTAGTCGATCAGTGCACGGGTGATGCCGTGGCGCACTGCACCTGCCTGACCCGTTTCGCCGCCGCCATTGACGTTGACCTTGATGTCGAACGTCTGGCCGTGGTTCGTGAGTTCCAGCGGTTGACGCACGATCATCAGCGACGTTTCGCGCGAGAAGTAGTCAGCGATGGGCTTGCCGTTGACGATGATGTCGCCCTTGCCAGCCTTGATGAAGACACGTGCGACTGCGCTCTTGCGGCGGCCCGTACCGTAGTTCCAGTTACCGATCATGTGGGCTCCCCTTAGATCTCGAGCGCCTTCGGCTGTTGAGCCGAGTGCGGATGCGTCGCTTCTGCGTAGACCTTCAGCTTCTTGATCATCGCGTAGCCGAGCGGACCCTTCGGCAGCATGCCCTTGACCGCCTTCTCGAGCGCGCGGCCCGGGAAGCGTTCTTGCATCTTGCCGAACGTCGTTTCATAGATACCGCCCGGGTAACCCGAGTGACGGTAGTACTTCTTGTCCAGAGTCTTGTTGCCCGTGACCTTCAACTTGCTTGCGTTGATGATGATGATGAAATCACCAGTGTCGACGTGCGGGGTGAACTCAGGCTTGTGCTTGCCGCGCAGACGGCGTGCCACTTCGCTGGCAACACGGCCGAGAACCTTATCCGTCGCGTCAATCACGTACCATTCGCGCGTCACCTCATGGGCTTTTGCGGAAAACGTCTTCATGATCGATCCAAAAAAAATGCTTTGCCCGATGTGTTCTTCCTGCTTGTCTGTGTGCGCTTCGAGGCGCGGTGCAGGCTCTCCCTGTTCTTTTTCCGTGGGCATGAATGCGGAAAAGCCCTGAATTATAAAGGAAATAGCACGGCGCGGTCAAAGAGAATCCACGCCCCGTGCCGGTGGCGCCCGAAATGGGCCAAAATTCGGTCGTGCCCCAACACGCTAGGCGAACCGAGCGCCGGGAGAGGCACCCATCGACGCGCGGCACCTGACCTTGCCGCGCCAGACCGGCCGACAACGGAAAAACAACAAACAAGCATGATGAAACAACGACTTACGCCCTTTCTCGCGGCCGCCTTGCTGGCCGCTGCCGCGCCCGCCGTCGCCGCCCGGGCCGGCTGCGAGGCCAAGCTCGACGCCCTCGACGCCCGCATCGCCGATGCCCGCCGCGCCCATGCCGAAGATCGCATCGCCCGCCTGCGCGCGGTGCGCGAACGCGTGCGCCATTTCTGCGCGCGCGGCCACGGCCACGCGTCGGCCGCCCACGCGCCGGCGCCCGCCGCCCGTTCCAGCAACACGCCGCCCGACGCGGCGTCGCAGCCGGCCGTACGGCAGCACGCGTAATCGGGATCGATACGGGTGTCGGAGCGCGCAAACTGCGCGCCGAGGCTTGCATGGGACGAAAAAAAGCCCGAACGGCTGGTTCGGGCTTAATCCACCTTAGGAGGAGGGTGGAGGAGACATGCGGAGGTTGCCGCAGCGCGACAACCAATGAGGCTCATTATACGAACGCGTCGCCGACTTCACAAGAAAATTTGCATTGCGAAATCACGCACCACAATACGAAATTTGACGCGTTTCGCTAGCCAAGCATCTTTCCTCTTTAAAATCAAATAGCTGGATTGCACGCGCAGGAGACATAACACGTCGCATCTAGAGTAAAACCCCTAAAGGCGACAGGGAAATCGGCGTTCGACGCCCCGCCGGGCGCCGCACACGCAGACGCGACGTTTCGCGTCGTGCAGCGCATCAGCCGACCGTTGCGCAGCGGGCTACAATGCCGGATCGAATCCGAATCAGGCAACGCTGGAGTGCAAGCATGGAATGCAAAGTAAGCTGGATGGGTCCGGACGGCATGGCGTTTTCCGCCCAGACCGGAAGCGGACACCTCGTCGCGATGGACGGCGCGCCGGAAGGCGGCGGTCATAACCTCGCGCCGCGCCCGATGGAAATGGTGCTGGTCGGCACCGGCGGCTGCACCGCGTACGACGTCGTGCTGATCCTGAAGAAGAGCCGCCAGGAAGTCACCGGCTGCTCGGTCACGCTGAAGGCCGAACGCGCGAGCGAAGATCCGAAGGTGTTCACGAAGGTCCACTTCCACTTCACCGTCACGGGCCGCAACCTGAACCCGGCCACGGTCGAGCGCGCGATCAACCTGTCGCACGACAAGTACTGCTCGGCGTCGATCATGATCGCGAAGACGGCCGAACTCACGCATTCGTTCGACATCGTTGCGGACTGAGCCCGCGGCAGCCGCGGATGAAAAAAGGGCCGGCGCTCCCGATGGAACGCCGGCCCTTTCGCATTCGAACCGCAAAGCAGGCCGATAAGCCGGATTCTGTGCACGCTGCACGCCGAAGCGCGCAGCGCGTGGCAGCCATTCCTCTAGGCGCGCCATTGCTGACGCGCTCAAGCTTCCTACCCGCAGACGAGACGGGGGCCCCGTCCTGCATCCGAAAATGCGCGCCTGCCTACTTGGAATTGCTCCGGGTGGAGGTTACCGTGCCGGCGAACGTCGCCGTCGCCGCGGTGCGCTCTTACCGCACCGTTTCACCCTTACCTGATCCCGGCTTGCGCCGGGCCATCGGCGGTTTGCTTTCTGTTGCCCTGTTCCGCGTGTCGCCACGGATGGCCGTTAGCCATCACCCTGCCCTGTGGAGTCCGGACTTTCCTCGCCCCCGCCTGCCCGAAGGCGGCGAGGCCGCGACTGCCTAGCCTGCTTTGCGACGCGCATTCTAGCACTGCGCGCCGCCGCCGGCAGCGCGCGAACGACGGCCGCTGCGGAAAACCGCCGGATCGTCGTAGAACGGAACGCGGGCGCGGCATTCGCATCGCACCAGCCCGGCACGCCGAGCACCGGCAGCGGCGCGAAATCGCGGCTCGTCAGCTCGCGGGTCGCGAGTTCGCCGGCAATCCGCGCGTCGACATGCGCGGCGCGCTGCGCGTCGGGCCACGAGAAATAGTCGTCGCTCACTTCGACGATCCACGTATGCGCAGTGCAGGACTTGTAAGGCGCGACCAGCTTCTCGAGCAACGCATGCCCGACGAGCCGCGCCTCGCAGCGCGTGCCCCACGCGTCGCGCGCGGCCACCAGCAGTTGCTGCCAGCTGAAGCCGCGCAACGCGTCGGCGAGCGTGCGCTCGGCCGTCACGAACAGCGCGGCGTTCTCGTCGAACAGCGTCAGCGCATCGCGCAGCGTGCCGCGCACGGGCCCGACGCCGCCCGCCGCGTCGATCGTCGCGGCCTGGCGTGCGTTCAGCGCGGCCTTGGTGCGCGGATACGCGAACCAGACGAGCGCATTGAAGAAGTCGTGAAGATTGTGGCGGGTCGGGACGCCGCCCGTGTCGGCGATATGGGTTTCGTACGCGATGCCGGGCGGCAGCTCGGCCTGCGGCACGAAGCGCAGCGGCCTGCCGCGGCCGCTGACGCGCGCGCCGCCCTGCATCGCGCCATTCAGTGCATCGCGCAACGCGGCCTCGCCCGCGAGCGCGGCCGCCTGCAGCATACGGCCCGGCGCCGCGTAAGGCGCGAGCCACGGCGCGGACCAGTCGATCCGCGCGAACTCCGCCGCCCCGCCGCCGGCCGCCTGGCCGGCCCCGCGCGGCGGCGCGCCGGTCACGCGAACTTCCAGCCGATCGGTTCGCCGGCGCGCAGCGGCACGACCGGCGTATCGCCAGCGAAAACCTCGCGCGGCAGTTCCCAGGTCTCGCGACGCAGCGTGATCGTCTCGGTGCTGTGCGGCAGCCCGTAGAAATCGGCGCCGAAGCGGCTCGCGAAATTCTCCAGCTTGTCGAGCGCGCCGGCCTGGTCGAACGCTTCCGCATACAGCTCGAGCGCGTGCAGTGCCGTGTAGCAGCCCGCGCAGCCGCACGCGGTTTCCTTCGCGTCGCGCGCGTGCGGCGCGCTGTCGGTGCCGAGGAAGAAGCGCGGGTTGCCGGACGTCGCGGCTTCGACGAGCGCGACGCGATGCGTTTCGCGCTTCAGCACCGGCAGGCAGTAGTAATGCGGACGAATCCCGCCGACGAACAGCGCGTTGCGGCTGTACAGCAGGTGCTGCGGGGTGATCGTCGCGCCGAGCAGGCCGGGCGCCGCGTCGGCGTCGCGCACGTAGTCGGCCGCGTCCTTCGTCGTGATGTGCTCGAACACGACCTTCAGGCCGGGGAAATCGCGGCGCAGCGGCGTCATCACGCGGTCGATGAAGACTTTCTCGCGATCGAACATGTCGATCGACGGATCGGTCACCTCGCCGTGCACGAGCAGCGGCATGCCGGTTTCCTGCATGACCTCGAGCGTCTTCGCGCACTTGGCGAGATCGCTGACGCCATGGTCGGAGTTCGTCGTCGCGCCGGCCGGATACAGCTTCACACCGTGCACGAAGCCGCTGTCGCGCGCGCGGCGGATTTCGTCGGGCGCCGTGTTGTCGGTCAGGTACAGCGTCATCAGCGGCTCGAACGTCATCCCGGCGGGCAGCGCGGCCAGGATCCGCTCGCGATAGGCCTGCGCGTGCGCGGTGGTCGTGACGGGCGGCTTCAGGTTCGGCATGACGATCGCGCGCGCGAACTGGTGCGCGGTATGCGGCAGCACCGCGGCCAGCATGTCGCCGTCGCGCAGGTGCAGGTGCAGGTCGTCGGGACGGGCGAGCGTGAGCGTCGCCGGAGAGGAAGCGTTCGAGGCAGTCATAGGAGGCGTCGTGAGGAACGGGCTGGCCATCTGCGGGGCCGGAACGCGCGTGCGCGGGCCGACTGACGGCAAACCGCAACACGAGGCCTTCGGCCGGCGGAATCCGCTTTTTACCGCTCAAGGCTCGGTGATATGCTAGAAGCCACATTGTACCGGGGTTCACCCGGTTGGTTACCCTGCTTCCGCCCCCCGCCCCACGTAAAATGTGCCAACTCCTAGGAATGAACTGCGCCGCGCCGACGGACGTCACATTCTCCTTCACAGGTTTCGCGGCCCGGGGCGGCCTCACCGATCATCATGCCGACGGCTGGGGGATCGCGTTCTTCGAGGACAAGGCCTGTCGCCTCTTCATCGACCAGCAGGCGTCGGCCACGTCGCCGATCGCCGAAATGGTCAAGCGCTACCCGATCAAGTCCAAGAACACGATCGCGCACATCCGCAAGGCCACGCAGGGTCACATCCTGCTCGAGAACAGCCACCCGTTCATGCGCGAGCTGTGGGGCCGGCACTGGATCTTCGCGCATAACGGCGATCTGCAGGACTACGAACCCGACCTCGACGGCAGCGTCTACCATCCGGTCGGCACGACCGACAGCGAGAAGGCGTTCTGCGTGCTGATGCAGGGGCTGCGCGAAGCGTTCCCCGGCGCGCAGCCGCCGTTGCCGGAACTGTTCGAGCGCGTCGGCGAACTGACGCGCGGTATCACCGATCACGGCGTGTTCAACTTCCTGATGTCGAACGGCCAGGCGCTCTTCGCGCACTGCTCGACGCGGCTGCACTACCTCGTGCGGCGCTGGCCGTTCTCGACCGCGCATCTGGTCGACGAAGACCTGTCGATCGACTTCGCGAAATACACGACGCCCGAGGATCGCGTCGCGGTGATCGCCACGCAGCCGCTGACCGACAACGAGATCTGGACCTCGTTCGAACCAGGCGAGCTGATCATGTTCCAGTGCGGCGACGTCGCCGCGCGGATGCAGATTCCGGTGCCCGAACGCGTGCTCGAGAAGCTGCGCAACCCCGCGCTCGACGCGTCGGCGTCCGCGCCGTGTGGCGGTGTGCGTCGCGAAGCGCTGGCGGCCGGCGCCGCGGACGACGCCGACGATCCGATCGATTTCTGAGCCACGCGCACTCGCGCCCTTCCCGGTTCCCGTCGCCAGGCGACCGAACCGTTGACGGCCGCGCCCGATCGCCGTGCGCGTCTTCCGGCCTTTTGCGAACGGCTGGTACCTGCGTTCGCAGCTCGACCCGACGGGTCCCGGCAACCCGGTCGCCCCGTGCACCATCGGCGGCGACGGGCAACGAGCAGCGGGCGAAAAAAAAACCGCCCGGTGTTCAACCGGGCGGTTTTTTCATCAGCGTGCATGCAGCGCAGGCGCTGCACGCGCGCTCAGTGCAGGATTTTCGCGAGGAAGTCCTTCGCGCGATCCGACTTCGGATTCGAGAAGAAATCGTCCTTGCGGTCGTCCTCGACGATCGCCCCCTTGTCCATGAA